>VGHK01000017.1 GCA_016868305.1 Betaproteobacteria bacterium
TTATCGACTATGGCTACGAGCAGTATGAGCTGGACCATCCTGACCGATCGGCCGGAACTCTGGCGGCCCATCGCCGCCATCGCCGGGTCGATGACTGGGCGGAGATTATTGCGGCGCCTGGCCAGCAGGACATCACCGCCCATGTGAACTTCACCGAACTGGCCAGTGTCTTTCAGGGTCAGGGGCTTGACCTAACGCTGCAGACACAGGCCGCCTGGCTGCTAGACCACGGGGTCCTGGCACAGGCTCAGGCGCGTTACTTCAAACTGCCCGAGGCCAGGGGCCAGGCGCCGGCCAATCCTCAGGCGCTGCGGGCGCTCTCGGGACTGCAGACGCTGTTGTCCGACGCCGCCATGGGCCAGTCGTTTTTGGTGTTGTCGGCTCGTCGGGGCATTAGCCCAGACTAATAAGCTTGGCCAGAAAGGCCCGGCGATGGGCCCGTACGGCCTCGGCTATGGGCGCGCCCGCGCCTGAGGCCGCCGCCTGGGCTATCTCCCCCACAGAAAGGCCCACCAGCTCTTGGGCAAGCCCAGCCCAGCGGTCTTGGCGGGCCCTCCAGGCTTCGGTCCCTGACGCCGGATCGGTGAGCCGTCCCAACAAGAGCAGCGGCCCAAGCCGGTCGGGCTGGCGAAACAGGTCGGCAGACTCGGCCCAGCCCACCAAGGCCTCGGGCCATTCGGGCATGGCAAGCATTAGCGGTGGATAGGGGCAGTTGCGGGCGATTAGCCCGGCCCATTGGCTGACCTCTCGGGGCAGAGCCAGCTGGCTAGCAAGGCTGCCCGGGGTGGTCTTTCCCCAGAGCCAGGCGGCGATCAGGGCCGTGGGCAGCTGCGCCTGCCTGAGTCGCGCGAGCAGGTCTTTCTCGGCCGGGGTTAAGGGGGGCTGCCCAGTGACCGCTGTGTAGCCGTTGACCTCTGCCAGAAAGCCCACCATAGCCTGAGGCGCAGGCGCTTGAAGCCCTTGCCAGAGTTCCTGCCAGACCCGCTCGGCAACCAGGGCATCGACCTCGCCCTGATCCACCATCTGCCGACACAGGGTTAGGGTCTGGGGTGCCACCCTAAAGTCGGGCCATCGGGCATGAAACCGGGCAAGCCTAAGAAGCCGCACAGGGTCCTCGCAGAAGGCGGGACTGACATGCCGAAGCACCTTCTCGGTAAGGTCTGCCTGGCCGTGAAAGGGGTCGTGCAGGTGGCCCGTCGCATCTACCGCCATGGCATTGATTGTCAGGTCACGGCGGGCAAGGTCTTGCTCGAGGCTTACCTCGGGGCTGGCATGAAAGACAAACCCTTTGTAGCCAGGGGCGGACTTGCGCTCGGTACGTGCGAGCGCATATTCGGCCTGCGTCTGGGGGTGCAGAAAGACGGGAAAGTCGGCCCCGACCGGGCGAAAGCCGGCCGCAGACATGATTTCTGGTGAGGCCCCGACCACCAGATAGTCGCGATCAGTGCTGGGCAAGCCCATCAGCGCATCACGCACGGCCCCACCGACGCAGTAAACGCTTACTTTTTGGGGAAGTCTTTTTACAACTGGGTCGTCTGACCGCGCTGGGGCAAGAGAGGGCAGGCTGATCAACGGGCACGCGCGCGGCGGGCTATCAGCCTGCCGCGAGGCGTCTGGCCGCCAAGCATGGCAGGGGCAATCGCGTGCAGGCTCACCGGATTGGTGATCCCTAGTTCGGGCGCCATAGGGCCCTGCCCAATGTTGGGAATGCTGGCCGATGCGAGGTTGTCGCGTGACAGCAGAGGCCTTCCGGGAAGATGCTCCATGATGAGCGCCTGCAGCCATGCAAGCCCATCGGGCAAGGGGAAGATCAGTCGTGGGCGACCGCTGTAGACCCCCGCCCAGTGGACGATTTCATAAAGGCTTAATACTTCGGGGCCAACGCATTCATAGACCTTGCCCCGCGTCTGACTAGCCTGCAGGCAGCGCAAAATAATCTGCACCAGGTCTCCAACATAGATTGGCTGAAACTTGGCATGCGCCGATGCCAGTGGCACCACCGGAAGGAAGGCCTGCATCTTGGCAAAAAAGTTTAAAAACTGGTCCCCTGGACCAAACACCACTGAGGGACGCAGGATCGTCAGGTCGAGGTTGAGTGTTCCGCGCAGGGCGGCTTCTCCTGCCGCCTTAGACCGCAGGTACATCGAAGGGGCCTGGTCTGAGGCCCCAAGGGCACTAATATGAACGAGCCGCCGCACGCCCTGTCGGGTCATGCACCGGGCAAGCCGCGAGGCAAGCCGGACATGCGACTCGTCGAACTCTGGCCCCCAGGGTCTGCCGCTGCGACTCTGCAGTACACCCACCAGGTTGACCACGGCCGAAACACCATGCAAGGCCTCGGCCAAGTCTGCCTCCTGTTGCACATTGGCCTGTAGGATCTCGACACCAGGAAGGCTCCAGAGAGCCTTGGCCTTTTCACGAGACCGGGTAATCACACGCAGGGTACGGGCGGTGCCATGGGCCTCGCGGGCCAGATGGGCGCAGAGCGCCTGGCCAATGAACCCGCTGCCACCGAGTACGGCAATGATGGGTGCGCTGGGTTCGGGGCTGGTCATCGGCGTTCCTTGGTCATACTCACGCGCGTGTCGCCTGTGGCGCTTGCCGCCCGGGGGCGGATCTCAGAGAGCCATTGGCTCAGGGTAGGCTGGCCCGGTGCTGCGGCCTGCTGGCTTAGCAAGGCCTCATACATTACCGTGTTTGCTAGGACCTGCTTTACGTAGTCTCGTGTCTCTGTAAACGGAATCGACTCCGCGAATGCCGCACCAGAAATGGGACGGTCCAGAGAGGACCGCCAGAGATGGCTGCGGGAGGGCCCCGCATTGTAGGCAGCGCTTGCCAACACCGCAGAACCTTCAAACCGTTCCTTCATATCGCGAAGATAGGCGGTACCGAGCCGCACGTTAATACCGGGCTCAGACAAGGCACTTTTATCTACCCGGGCCATGCCAAGACTTCGGGCCACCGACTGGGCGGTCTGCGGCATGAGCTGCATGAGCCCCGTGGCGCCGACGGGAGACTGCACCGATGTGAGGAACCGAGACTCCTGACGAATGAGCCCCATGACCCAGCCGGGGCTAAGACCTTTTTCTTCGGCCCTTTCAGCGATGATCTCTATAAAGGGTTTGGGATAACGCAGGCTGAAGTCATGGGTGTTCTGGGTGCGGATTGCTGCGGCGATTGCCCGGTCGGGCTGGCCTGCATCGAGCGCCAGCCTACTGGCCGCAAGAAGTCCGTTGTCATTGAGCTGCTGGGTAAGTGCATTCCATTCCACCACCGCCTCAGAACGCAGCCCAAGCCGGGACAGGGCCAGGCTGCGATGCAGAAACGGGTTGCTGCTGACATTTGGCGTGACGGCTTCGATGAAAAACTGGTCACGGATCTGGGGCAGGTGCTGCTCTGGCAGAAAAGCGCGGCCAAGGGCCTCGGCGGCAAGAAGCCGATAAAAGCTCCAGCCCTGAGGGATCTCTGACCATATCTGGCGGGCCTTGTCATTCTGGCCAGATTCCGCAGCGAGCCATCCCCGCCAGTAGGCCCAGGTTTCGGAGGCCTGCAGGGTCGGCGGCATGGCGTTTACGAGTCGGTCGAGCGCCCGTGCGTCGGCGCGGCGCAAGGCAAGCCGAGCAGCCGCCTCCAGCACGTCGGGCGGCTGCCTGTCTGCAGAGGGCAGCCCGGCCGACAGGTAGCTCCAGGCGCGTAGGTCGGTGCGCAGCCAGAGCCTAGAAGCAATGGCCAGAGAGGCAAAGGCCCGCTGTTCTTGGCTGAGTGCACCCTGGATGTTGGCAAATTCGCTCGCGGCACGGGCAATGTTGGCGCGGCTCAGGGCAAGCAGGTTCAAAAGAGGCTGCTCTCCGCTTGGCTGTCGCACGCCTTGAGACTGTCCTGCCTTCCAGATTCGGGCGGCCGCCTTCGGCTCTCCTGCAAGGCTTGCCCAACGGGCGCGCAGAATCAGCTCATTTGGTTCGAGCAGCTTTTGCTCGGCCATTGCCTCCAGCAGCCCCAGGCATCCCTCGTTGGTCTCCCGACCGACCAATACTGCCTGTAGCGCAGCTCGGTCTAGCTCTGTTATCTGCAGGCGTGCGCGGGCACACTTGGCCGAGGTGGGTTCCGTAGCATGCTCGGGAAGCGCTCGTAACAAGACCACCAGGTCAGGCCAGCTCTTGCCCCGAACGCCCGCCAGCAGCCAGTCGTTTTTCAGTGTCTGCACCAGAGGGTGACCAGGAAACTCCTGCTCAAAACTAGCAACCGTAAGTTTGGCCAGGGCACCAAAGGGCTGCTGTGCTACGAGAAGACGCGCATTCCAGTAATGGGGCCAGACGGCAAGGGGGTCGCCGGAGAGCTGGACCTTTGCGCGGCTCAGGCTCGGAATATCCTGTCGTTCATAGGCCTGCTTTGCCGCTAGAATCGGGTGCGGCGCGGGCGCAGGCTTAGGCGTTGCCCAGGCAACCCCCGAGACCGAGGGCGCTAAAACCAGCAGTGAGCCGAACACCGCTACGGCCGCCCGATGCCGCGCATTTTTCAGGCCAATTCCGTCCATAAACCCCTGGTCTCCCGAATCCTGTGAATCTTGCTGCGAAGGCGGTAGCTGTGCCTGACTGTAGACTTGCACCATGACGCCAAGGATAGCCTGACGGAGTCCCCTATGACCAGCCTAGAGACAAGCACGGTATCTCAGCCATCCCAGGCCTATTCAAACCAAAACGTGGAAGCGGGCCGTAAGGCAACGCTCCGACGCCTCCTTATGAGTCATCGACAGGAAATGCCAGAATTTGATAGGGCTCTGGCAACCGGCCGAATCGCCGAAATGCTGCGGCAGCGGGCGCAGGAGGAGTTCTGGCGGTGTGTCGCGGTATACCTGCCCTGGCGAGGCGAACCCGATCTGCGCGGCCTCTGGCAGCAATGGCAGCAGGCGGGACTCTCGCTAGCCCTTCCGGTAGTTGTGGGCAGCAGCCGGGCCTTAGAGATGCGGCATTGGACCGAGGGGGTGGACTATGCGTCTGACCTCATGGGGCTGCCGGTACCCGCCACAGGCAGCCCATTGACCTGCGATACCTGGATTATTCCCTGTGTTGGGGTAGGCCCCACCGGGGAACGCCTTGGGGCGGGTAAAGGGTTTTACGACAGGTCTATGGCCCAGCTGCGCGCAGCAGAGCCGACCGGGGTTTTGCTGCCGAGGTTTATTGGGGTTTGCTTTGGCCAGGGAGAGGCCGCCGAACCGTTTGCCGAGCCGCATGACCAGCGGCTCGATGCATGCCTAACAGACCGAGGCTGGCGCCGTTTCTAAACCGGCAAGCCCAAGGTTCTGGGCAATTGCGAGCACCTGTTCGGACCGGTTCATGGTGTAGAAGTGCAGACCCGGAACGCCGGCTGTCAGCAACTGATCGACCAGGTCGGTGACCACTTCCTGGCCAAAGGCCTTAATAGAGGCGATGTCATCGCCATAGCCCTGCAGGCGAGACCGAATCCAGCGCGGAATCTCTGCGCCGCAGGCATCTGAGAACCGGGCGAGCTGGCTGAAGTTTGTGATGGGCATGATGCCCGGAACGATCGGAATCTGTATACCCTGCGCGTAGACATCATCGACAAACCGAAAGTAGGCATCTGTGTTGAAGAAATACTGGGTAATCGCCCCGTGGGCCCCTGCCCGAACCTTCTCGACAAACCGGGTGAGGTCTTCATGCAGAGAACGCGCCTGAGGATGCCCCTCGGGGTAGGCAGCGACTTCCACATGAAAGGCCTCCCCAAAGGAGTCTCTTATGAACCGCACCAGGTCTATGGCATGCCCGAAAGACCCTCCCTGGCCATAGCCTGACGGAAGATCGCCCCGCAGGGCTACCACTTTGGCAATACCGCGGCCCTGATACTCAAGAAGGAGCTCCTCCATGTCATCTTTACTGGCGCCAATACAGGAGACATGGGGCGCCACGGTAGGGAAGATCTGCTGCATCTGGGCTACGGTGGTTCTCGTGCCTTCGCGGGTCGATCCCCCTGCCCCATAGGTGACCGAGACATAGCTCGGAGACAGCCGCAACAGCGCCTGCGCGGCGACGCCAAGCTGCTCTTGGGTCGCCGCGCTCTTGGGCGGAAAAAACTCGAGACTGATCTCGGGGCGGGATCTCATGCAGGCCCTCACTAACAGAGGGAAGGGGTACCGTGTACTGGGCTTTTGCCTACTGCCGCTCAGTGACCGCTTGGTGGCCGCTTCCGTTTCCGCCTAGTACCGGTAGGTCTCGGGCTTGTAGGGCCCCTCCATGGGCACGCCAATGTAACGGGCCTGCTCAGGGCTTAGCTCCGTGAGCATAGCGCCCAGCTTTTTGAGCTGCAGTCGGGCCACTTTTTCATCGAGGTGCTTGGGCAGCACATAGACCTTACCCTTCTCATAAAAATCCTTATGGGCAAAGAGCTCGATCTGGGCAATCACCTGGTTGGCAAACGAAGAGCTCATGACATAGCTGGGGTGCCCGGTGCCGCATCCGAGGTTTACCAGCCGGCCTTGGGCCAGAAGAATGATGCGCTTGCCATCGGGGAAGATGACATGGTCGACCTGGGGCTTGATCTCTTCCCATTTGCATCTGGTGGTGAGCTCAGCAACCTCAATCTCGTTATCGAAGTGGCCAATGTTGCAGACGATGGCCTGGTCTTTCATGCGGGACATATGGTCGAAGCTGATCACGCCCTTGTTGCCGGTAGCGGTAACAAAAATGTCGGCCTTGTCGGCGGCATAGTCCATCGTGACTATGCGGTAGCCTTCCATGGCGGCCTGCAGGGCGCAGATGGGGTCGATTTCTGTCACCCATACCTGGGCAGACAGGGCACGCAGCGCCTGGGCGGAGCCCTTGCCCACATCGCCATAGCCTGCCACGACAGCCACCTTGCCTGCAATCATCACGTCGGTCGCACGCTTAATGCCGTCGACCAGAGACTCACGGCAGCCATACAGGTTGTCAAACTTGCTCTTGGTAACCGAGTCATTCACATTAATGGCGCGAAAGGCAAGCTCGCCCTTGGCAGACATCTCTTTAAGACGATGTACGCCGGTGGTGGTCTCCTCGGTGACGCCAATCACGGCGTCGAGGTTGCGCTGATAAAACCCCGCGTCTTTGGCCAGTTGCTTCTTGATCGAGGCAAAGAGGCAGGTCTCTTCTTCGCTCTTGGGGTGGTCGAGCACATGGACATCGCGGGCGGCCTGGGCGCCGAGGTGCAGCAACAAGGTGGCATCACCGCCGTCGTCGAGGATCATGTTGCTGGGCTTGCCGTCGGCCCAGTCAAAGATGCGATGGGTGTAGTCCCAGTACTCTTCTAAGGTCTCGCCCTTTTTGGCGAAGACTGCAATGCCGTTGGCAGCGATGGCGGCCGCCGCATGGTCTTGGGTAGAGAAGATATTGCAGGAGGCCCAACGTACTTCAGCGCCGAGCGCTGTGAGTGTCTCGATGAGCACCGCGGTCTGAATGGTCATGTGCAGCGACCCGGTAATACGTGCGCCCTTAAGCGGCTGGGACTTGGCGAACTCGTCACGGATGGCCATAAGACCTGGCATCTCGGTCTCGGCGATCTTGATTTCTTTGCGGCCCCAGTCGGCAAGTGACAGGTCTGCCACAACATAGTCGGAAAAGTTTAGAGGTTTTAATACGGCGCTCATCTCGCGCTCCTTTCGGTGAAGAAAAGTTTCGCGAGCGCCGTTTCAAGGTTCAAGAACGTGGAGAGAATCGCCTTGAACTGCCCAAGCCTGGGGATGACAGGTTTAGCCGGTCCACTGAGACCCCAAACCAAAATGCACCCTCGCAACGCTCCTTAGGCAGGCTGAGACTCTAAGCGTTTTAGCTGACCTTGTCAAAACTAACTAGCTTATGAGACCGGTTTTCGTTGCGCCCGAGGGTGGGCCTGGTCGTAGACCTGGGCAAGACGCTGGAAGTCGAGATGGGTGTAGACCTGGGTGGTACTGATCTGGGCATGGCCAAGGAGTTCTTGCACGGCGCGCAGGTCCCCACTGGACTGCAGCAAGTGGCTGGCAAAGGAATGCCGCAGCATATGCGGGTGCACACCCTGGCCCAGGCCAAGCGCTTTGGAACGCGCGGCAAGGCGACGCTGCACCGTGCGGGCCGATAGCCGCTGCCCCCGGGCATTGATGAAAACGGCATGCACGGGTCTATCGCCGTGTAAGGCCTGCAGAAGACCGGTTCGCACCGACAGCCAGCCTTTGAGCGCATCCATGGCCGGGGGCCCCATAGGAAGACTGCGCCGCTTCCCACCCTTTCCGACCACTGTGAGCTCTTGCTGTGCAAGGTCTATCCATCCAGACTGCCGGTCCGCAGGGGTTAGGTCGAGCCCAATAAGCTCTGAGAGGCGCAGTCCGCAGCCGTAGAGAAGTTCGACCATGGCCTGATCCTGATGCCACCGCCAGTCTTCCGATGCCTTCTTGGTAGGCCTGGGGTCATGGCAAGGGTCTTGGCCGGAGGAATCGGGCCCTTGGGCGAAGGCCTGGGCAGCGTCTACTGACAGTGCCTTAGGAAGCGGCCTGCCCGCCCGCGGGGCGCGCAGGCCTTTGGTAGGACAGTAGCCCGGCTCTTGCCCGGGCTGCCGGCCGATCCAGGCAAAAAACTGGCGCCAGCAGGACAGTCTTCTGGCCAGCGATCGGGAGGATATGCCCAGCGCTGCCTGGCCTGCCAGAAGGCCGCGCAGGTCTATGCCGGTTATCTCGCCAGACGTTTTGCTGCCCAGTTCGCCGATCAGGCTGTCGAGGTCGCGCCGATAGGCCCCAAGCGTGTTCCGGGAATAGCTGCGCGCGGCAAGGCTCAGCAGAAACGGGTCAGCCCAGGCTGCAATGGCAGGCCCGGCCTGCTGGGCAGCATGTGCTGCGTCTTTGGTGGGCCGGGACATGGTCTCTATGGTGACCTTTAGAACTCAGGAGCCCTGCGCTTTTGCGCCTGACCCCACCAGACCCAAAAGCGCGGCACTGGCGAGCTCTGCCAGGCCCGCCAAGAGCTCCACCCCATGGTCTTGCGAGAAACGCCCGGGGTCGGCCGAGGCCAGCACCAGAATTCCAAAGGATTCGGGGCTGGCACCGGCGCGCAGCGGAATCATGGCCACCGATCCGCTGTCTGTCGCATCGCCCTCTACTAGACCCAGGGCGAGCCTTGCCTGATAGGCATGAGCCGGCAGACAGAGCGGGCGAATCAGGGCGCCCGCCAGTGCGGCGACCTCATCGTGGTCGTCGCAAAACACCACCGGGGAGGGCATGAGCCGCCCAGGAATGCGCAGCCCCGCCATACGCCCCCAGAGTGCCAGGGCCACGATTGGCACGGAAAACCCTTTGGCCAGCCCCTCGGTAAGCACTGCCAGTCGCTCTACGGGGTCACTGGCCAGCAGGGCCTCGCGTACCCATGCGGTCATCTTGCGCACGATGGCGTCGTTTTCCTCTCCGACATGCATCATCTCTGTGACCCGGGATTCCAGGAGCCGAATCCGATCGCGCAGTACCTGCGTCTGTCTCTGGGCAAGAGAGATCACCCCTGAGAGCTCTTCTTGTGGCAGTTCCAGCTTTGCTAGAAGGGCCGGGTGGTGGATTAAGAAGTCGGGGTTTTCAACAAGGAAACCGGCGACCGCCTCGGGACTGGGGCTATCTGGTTGCTGAGAGGGGGGGCCTTCGATGGCTTTGCCTTCTTGAGGGGGCGGGGCCGCGGGTCTCATAACAATAATGCTCCTTCAAAGACAGTGGTTGCCGGCCCGGTCATGCGCACGGGGTCATTGGCGTCGCCCGACCATCGAATCGTGAGCCGCCCGCCTCGGGTGGATACCGCAATAGGCAGACTCGGAGAAAGCCGTTCTTGGAGGATGCCACTGACCACTGCGGCGCAGGCCCCGGTTCCGCAAGACAAGGTTTCTCCCGCCCCGCGCTCGAATACCCGCAAGGCGATATGACCCGGATCGAGCCATTGGGCAAACCCGGCATTTACGCTCTTGGGCAGGCGACCATGTTCTTGTAAGAAGCGGCCTTCATCCCGCACCGGATGGCCCTCGACAGCCGCAACCCATTGCAAGAGATGCGGGTTTCCCATAGATACTGGGTCTAGCCAGAGCGTCTGCCCTTGAGGCCCAGTAAGGCCATAGCAGGTTGTCCGCCCCCGCACCTCGGTTGGCAGGTCTGTAGTGTCGAAGGGCAGGCTCTCAGGTAGAAGCTGGGGCCGACCCATATCGACCTCGACCTCACCATCGGGCGTGAGGCGGGGCACGATGACTCCGGCCTTGGTCTGCACGCGAATCGAAGGCCCGCGGGCAAGCCCTTTATCGATGACAAATCGCACAAAACAGCGGGCACCGTTGCCGCATTGCTCCACCTCACTGCCATCGGCATTGAAGATGCGGTAGTGGAAGTCAGAGTCTGGCGTGCGGGCGGGCTCTACAACGAGGATCTGATCGGCACCCACCCCAAACCTACGGTCTGCGATACGACGAATCTGCTCGGGCGCGAGGACCCAGGGGTCTAGTCCTTGCAGGGCGTTGATCACGACAAAGTCGTTTCCCGCCCCCTGCATCTTCGTAAAGGTGAGCTGCATGTCCAGCATTATGGGGCTTAGGAATAGACCGAAGAAAGCCCGGGCGGACGGGTCTTGAATCTCCGGTGCGTCCAGAGATACTGGCTCGGGTCTTCGCGAATCCAGCCTTCTATCTTCTGGTTGAGATCGGTGACACAGGTCGCAAGGTCTTGTTCGTCTGCCTCGTCGTAGCGCCACCCAGGGTAGAACCGAGCCTCGTATCCTTCGGGCGTGAGCCGGGTGACCATGGGTACCACCGTGGCCTTGGCCATGCGCGCCAGTCGTACGAGGCTTGTTGGGGTGGCGGCAGGTTCCCCAAAAAATGGCGCAAAGACGGCGCCATTTCGGCCGAAGTCCATATCCGAAGAGAAATGCGCGGTTGTGCCGTCGCGCAGTATCCGCGCGAGCCTGCCAATGCCCTCCCGTCGGGAAATGAGAATTGCGTTTGCGAATCGATTCCGACCCTCTAGCATCCAACGGTCCATTGCAGGAATCGACTGATTGGAATACAGACAGACAAGCATCCGATCAATCTGCAGTCGCGTACCCCCGGCATCAATGCCAAGAAAGTGGGGCGCCAGGACAATCACAGGACCCAGTCTGGAACTGTCTGCGGCCTGAAGATGCTCTAGCCCCGAGACCCGCACGCGTCGAATAATCTCCTCTTGTGGCTCTCGCCAGAGCCAGAAAAGGTCAAACAGGGCGATTGAGAACTGTTTAAAGAAAAGCTTCGCTACCTCTGTGCGCTGGGTCTCGGACCATTCCGGAAAGCAGATCCGCAGGTTGGTCTGGGCAATCCGTCGCCGCCGCCCTGCCACTCGGTAGGCAGCCGCACCAACAGCCGCAGCGCAGCTTCTTTGCAGGCGCAATGGCAGCCTGCTCAGCAGGCTGCCCAGACCCAGGGCGAGCATGGCCGCGATGGATTTAAAGAGGCTGACCATGGATTTTTTTGTACCGGTTGTAGCCCCACAGGTACTGCTCGGGCGCGCGCGCGATATGGGCCTCGACCTCCTTATTCATGAGACCAACGGCTTCTTGTAGCGAAATCGAAGGCAGAAGATCGTCGAAGAACGTCTCTTCGCCTTGACTATCCCGCACCTTCCAGGGCGCTAGCCGAAGACTCCAGCCTGCGTCGGTTCGCAGCGCCGCGGCCCAGATAATAGCCGCGCCCGTTGCCTGAGCCATGCGTATGGGCAGGGTCATGGTGTAGGCGGGCCTTCCAAAGAAGTCCGCGACCAGGCCTTCGCCTTCGGAGGGGACCTGATCTGGAAGCAGCCCTATCGCGCCCCCCTGTTTCAGCGCACGCATCAACTGGCGTACGCCCTGGGCATTTGCGGGCACGGGTCGGACCCCTTCGGCAGATCGAAATGTCCGCAAGAGCCTTTCAATTTCCATCCGACGCGCGGGGCGGTAAAGGACAGTTAAGGGGAACTCCCGGGCGACCCGCCGGGCGGCAAGCTCGAAGGCGCCTAGGTGGGGCGTCAGGAAAATCAGTCCTTTGCCTTTGGACAGCGCTGCAGACATTTCCTGCAGGCCTGAGACCTCCATGGCCATCTCGGTCTCTGGGCGGCACCAGACCCTGGGCAGTTCGCTCAGCATCAGGCCGGACTGGGCAATAGCCCTGAGCTTGCCGGGGGGCCTTGACTCAGGCGCAGACCGACGCCAGTAGAGGAGGGCCTGCGACCATTGGGTATTGAAATCGCGACGATAACGCGCAGACCCAAGCCACATTAACAATCCGAGAAGAAACCCGAAGGCCCTGAGCACCGGCAGGGGCAAAAAGGAGGCCAATTTGAATAGAGTCTGCATAACCACTATAGTGAGTGCATCGCCGATTTAATCGACAACTTGCGGGGCGATTGTCGTTCAAATACCGCTAAAGCGTTTGCCATACGCGACACAGGGCCATAGGTTTAAGGCCACAACTCCTTCGGCAAGCACTGACAGCAACCGCAAGCGGTCTATCCGATGGAGAGTGCTATGTCTCAAGATTTCTTTTTTACCTCTGAATCCGTCTCTGAAGGGCACCCTGACAAGGTTTCCGACCAGGTCTCTGACGCTATTCTGGATGCCATCCTGGCCCAGGATCCCTACTCGCGCGTTGCCGCCGAGACGCTCTGTAACACCGGCCTGGTGGTACTCGCTGGCGAAATCACCACCCAGGCCAATGTGGACTACATCCAGGTAGCGCGAGAAACCATTAAGGGTATTGGCTACGACAACACCGACTACGGGATTGACTACAAGGGCTGCGCGGTTCTGGTGGCCTATGACAAGCAGAGCCCGGACATTGCCCGTGGCGTCAATGCGGCCCATGATGACAACCTCGACCAGGGTGCGGGCGACCAAGGACTGATGTTTGGCTATGCCTGTGATGAGACTCCTGTATTGATGCCTGCTGCGATCTACCTTTCACATCGTCTGGTGGAGCGGCAGTCGCTCTTGCGTCGCGACGGTCGAATGCCCTGGCTACGGCCGGATGCCAAGTCTCAGGTTACCTTGCGCTACGAGAATGGGCGCCCTGAGCGCATCGACACCGTGGTCTTGTCCACGCAGCATAGCCCTGATATTGGTCTCGAGTCTCTGCGCGAGGCAGTGATCGAGGAGATCATTAAGCCGGTTCTGCCCAAGGACCTGGTCAAGGGCGAGATTAAGTATCTGGTGAATCCTACCGGGCGGTTTGTGGTCGGTGGCCCCCAGGGTGACTGCGGCTTAACGGGACGCAAAATTATCGTCGATACCTATGGCGGCGCGGCGCCCCATGGCGGTGGCGCATTCTCGGGCAAGGACCCATCCAAGGTAGACCGATCGGCAGCCTATGCCTGCCGATACGTTGCAAAGAACATTGTTGCTGCGGGCCTTGCCAAGAAGGCCTTGATTCAGGTGAGCTATGCCATTGGGGTTGCCCGGCCCACCTCTGTCTGGGTAAGCACCGAAGGCACCGGGGTGGTCGCAGACGAGCGTATAGCCAAGGCGGTGGGCCAGATCTTTGACCTCAGACCGAAGGGGATTATCAAGATGCTGGATCTGCTCAGGCCGATCTACCGCAAGACCGCGTCTTATGGGCATTTCGGGCGAGAAGAACCCGAATTTACCTGGGAGGCGACAGACCGCGCCCAGGCACTGCGTCAGGCCTGTGGGCTGTAGCGATGATTCCTGTCACGATACTCACGGGCTTTTTGGGCGCAGGCAAGACCACGCTGCTAAAGCGTATCTTGTCAGAGTCGCATGGCCAGTATCTTGTCAGAGCCGCATGGCCAGAAGATCGCAGTGATTGAGAATGAGTTTGGCCAGGAGAGCATCGATAACGAGCTGCTGTTTGCCGATCAGCAAGAGCGTATTATCGAGATGAACAATGGCTGCCTCTGCTGCACGGTAAGAGGCGACCTTGTGGAGATGCTCGGCCGGCTGGCTGAACGCCGTAAGGCCGGTGAGGTCTCTTTTGACCGCGTGGTGATCGAGACCACCGGGCTTGCGGAGCCTGGCCCTGTGGCACAGACGTTTTTTGTTGACGATGCCATAGCCGATCAGTACCTCATCGATGCGGTGATCACGGTAGTGGATGCCGTGCATGGCCCTGTGCAGCTCTCTGAGCACTCCGAGGCGCAGGCCCAGGTGGGCTTTGCTGACCGAATCCTTATCTCCAAGGCCGACCTCGTGTCTGAAGAAGCGCTGTCAGCGCTCAGGCGACGCCTGGTGGCCATGAACCCACGTGCCCCTATTCGTTTGGTGCATTTTGGTGAGGTACCGATTGCAGAGGTCTTCGATATTCGGGGGTTTAATCTCAATGCCGCCCTGGATCTTGACCCCGATTTTCTCGATACCGAAAAGCATCACCATCACGATGATGATGTTGGATCATTTTTGTTTAAGGCAGAGCGGCCGTTTGATAGCGATAAGTTTGAGGCTTTCATCTCTGCGGTGAGCCAGGCCTATGGGCCGGAGCTCTTTCGCTATAAAGGGGTTCTCTGGATCAAAGGAAGCGACCACCAGATGATCTTTCAGGGGGTGCATATGCTCATGGGAGGGGACAAAGGCCGCCCTTGGGCCGCCTCTGAGAAGCGGCAGACCCGCATTGTCTTTATTGGCCGTCGCCTTCCGCAGGATACAATCGTCAAAGGTCTCACCCAGTGTCTTGTCTGAGGTTGAGGTGGGCTGAACCTGTTTGACTGAAGGTGGTGTTATGAAATCAACGGATCGTCTTGTCATCTCGTCTGAAGAGATGCTTCTGGCACAGCCGGAATCTGAATATATGAGTCCGGCGCAGCTTGATTTTTTTCGCAGAAAACTCAAAGAGCTGGAGTCTGAGTTGCGGACCAACGCTGGTGAAACCACCGAGCACCTTCGTGAGACTGTTCTTGTGCCCGACCCGGCGGATCGCGCCACAATTGAAGAAGAGCATGCACTGGAGCTGCGCACCCGCGACCGCGAACGCAAGCTCATTAAAAAAGTGCAGCAGGCACTCGCCCGTATTGATTCGGGCGAGTATGGGTTTTGTGAGGAGACAGGCGAGCACATCGGCCTGCAAAGGCTTTTGGCCCGGCCGACAGCCACCCTATCGGTAGAGGCGCAGCAGCGCCGCGAGATGCGTCAGAAGCAATACGGCGACTAGCCCTTTTTATGGCTGACCTGCAGCATACGCGTCAAAAGGCCGCCATCCTCGCGGAGGCGCTGCCCTATATCCGTCGGTTTCATGGCAAGACCGTTGTCGTGAAATACGGTGGAAACGCGATGACCGATGAGGCGCTCAAACAGAGCTTTGCCCATGATGTCGTTCTCCTTAAACTCGTGGGCATCAATCTCGTGGTCGTGCATGGAGGCGGCCCCCAGATAGAAGAACTCCTTGGCCGTGTCGGTAAAAAGGGGGAGTTTGTTCAGGGTATGCGGGTGACTGATGCCGAGACAATGGATATTGTGGAGATGGTGCTCGCCGGCAAGGTCAACAAAGAAATTGTCGAACTCATCAACCATGCGGGCGGCAAGGCTGTTGGCCTTACAGGCCAGGATGGCGGGCTTATTCGAGCGAAAAAACTCATGCTCAGCGCCCAGGACGCCCCAGAGCAGATGCTCGATATCGGTCAGGTGGGAGAGATTGAGCAGGTTGACCCCGATATCGTCCACTCCTTGCTGCGCGGAGGATTTATTCCCGTGATCGCCCCGATAGGCTCAGGGGCCCACGGAGAAACCTACAACATCAATGCCGACCTGGTCGCCGGTAAGCTGGCTGAGATTCTCAAGGCCGAAAAACTGGTGCTCATGACCAATACGCCGGGAGTGCTCGACAAAAATGGGCGGCTGATCACAGGGCTTACCGCACGCGAGATTGATGCACTTTTCGCCGATGGCACCCTGTCTGGGGGAATGCTGCCCAAGATCAGTTCCGCCCTAGACGCCGCCCGTGGCGGCGTTCAGTCAGTGCATATCATCGATGGTCGTGTGCCCAACAGCCTTCTGCTCGAGATCCTGACCAGTGAGGGTGTGGGCACCATGATTCGCTCGCACTAGTCTGTCGGTTCAGGCAGGCAGGGCAGGCAATGCATCGTCTTGGTCGCCTTGGGCGAAGGCCCTCTCGATCTGACGACCAGCAACGGCGGGTATGGCTGATCGACCTGGATAACACCCTTCACGATGCCAGCTGGCGTCTGATGGCCGAAATCAATGCGCGCATGACCGGCTTTATATCGGATCGTCTGGGCGTGTCTCTGCAGGCTGCCGGAGCGCTGCGCACCAGGTACTGGCATCGCTACGGGGCCACCCTTCTTGGGCTGATCCGCCATCACGGTGTAGAGGCTAACGATTTCCTGCGTGCGACGCATCCGGACCGTGACCTGCCTCCTTTCGTGGCACGCAGGCCGGGCCTGAGGCGGGAACTGGCGGCGCTCACGGGTCAGCGCTGGCTGGTCACCAATGCGCCTCGGGACTACACCGACCACTTGTTGCGAATTCTCGGTATTGCCCAGTGTTTTGACCGGCTGGTGTGTATCGATGACATGCATTCGATATCGCGGTTGCGGCCCAAGCCCCACCCATTGCTGTGGCGACGCCTCATTCGCGCTGCGGGCCGCAGGCCCTCCGAGCTCTGTCTCATCGACGACAGTGCTGCGAACCTTCGCACTGCCCATCGGGTGGGGATTGGCACGGCCCGGCTATGGGCCTCGCCAAGCCAGCGAAAACTTGGCTGGGCGCATCAAAGGCCAGCCTCTGCCCTGCGCCCTTCCTATGTACGGGTTCAAGTAAACTCATGGCCATCGTTGATCCGTCGTCTCGGCGACAGGCCACAAGGGAGACCATGATGCAGAGCATCGAGGCAGGCGATTCTTCGCGTAAGCGGCTCAAGCCAGGCGAGCGCAAGCTCCAGATCCTTCAGGCTATGGCCCTCATGCTCGAGCAGGAATCGGAGAAGGTCACTACGGCGGGGCTTGCCTCCCGGCTTCAGGTGTCAGAGGCGGCCCTGTACCGACACTTTGCCAGTAAGGCCCAGATGTATGAGGGGCTCCTGGAGTTTATTGAGCAGACGATCTTTGGCTTGATTAACCAGATTGATGCCGAGAACGACCCGCCTCAGTTGAGGGCAAGGGCCATCGTGCTGATGCTTCTGAATTTTGCAGAGACCAACCCCGGTATGACACGTGTACTTACCGGGGAGGCCTTGGCCTACGAAAACCTGCGTCTGCAGCAACGGGTAAACCAGTTACTAGACCGAACCGAAGCCTCTCTGCGACAGTGCCTGAAGCTGCAGCTTGCCCAGTCAGACGGTACACCGCCCTTACTGGATCCCGCGCTGCAGGCAAGCCTTTTGATGGGCTTTGTTCTGGGGCGGTGGCTGCGGTTCTCTAAGACTGCTTTTCGGGCAAGGCCCAGTGAATCCGCCGAGGCGATTCTGCTTGCTCTGTTCCCTTAAAGAAGGTGTTGCCCTATCGCACTGGGGGACGGTTCTGGCAGACAGGGCATCCTAGGCGGGCGGAGAATCGTAGGGTCTCGAGTCTGGGCTCCTTTGCGTCGAACACGCGAAGCGCCCCGGCGGACGGTTTTTTTCCTAAGAGAATCTTGAGAGCCTCATTGGCCTGAAGCAGCCCCATCGTGCCGACGGCTGTGCTAAACACACCGTAGGCGCCGCAGGCAGCCTCTTTGGGGGGATTGGCCGGATCAAACAGGCATGCGTAGCAGCCGGCCTCGGGCTGGTTCGGGTCAACCACAAGGAGCTGTCCCGACCACTGCAGTGCCGAGGCCGAAATAAGGGGCTTGCCCAGATGGATACAAGTCCGATTGATCTCCTGGCGCACGGAAAACTGGTCGGTACAGTCAAGCACAAGGTCAGCCCCCGCAACCCAGGGGCTGAGGTTTGCGCTTGTGGCGCGTTCGGTATGCTCTTCGACCTGAAGCCTGGGAGCCAGCTGCCTGAGCTTCTGGGCGACCACCTCTGCCTTATACCTGCCAAGGTCGTCTGGGCTAAAGAGCACCTGTCTTGGAAGATTCGACAGGGACACCGTATCGGGGTCGATCAGGCGCATAGCCTGTAGCCCCGCCTGAGCCATATAAAGTGCCACAGGCGCCCCAAGGCCCCCTAGTCCGACTAAAAGCACCCGTTTCTGGCAAAGAGACAGCAGGTCGACCTCATCGAAATCCGCAAGCAAGAGCAGCCGGCTGAACTGCGACAACTGATCTGCATCGAGGCCAGAGGCTTTACTGCCCTCGGCCCGACCCTGGCCAGCGCCTGCCATGAACGGGGCTTTGGTGTCCCGGGCAACCGACCTACTGCGGAAGGGCCGGTGCTGGCGAGGTGGCCACGGGCAGCCCCTGCAGGTGGTTCAGGGCCTGCCTGAGCTGATGATCGGTTTCAGATCCAAACTCGATTGGCGGACGTGCGCCCGCCGTGGGCGTAGCCTGACCGGGCTTGTCTGTGGGCCGGGCATTGGCCTTACCATTTGCTGGGCTTGCCTCTGGCGGCTTGCCGGAGGAGGAGCCTTTACCACTCCCACCGGATTCAAGGTGCCGGCTAAGGTCTGACTCGCGCACACGGAACTGTTCGGTGACATCCCCCTCGGGCGTTTCCTCTACCCAGAAGTCAGGCCGAATACCCTTGGCCTGAATTGACCGCCCGGAAGGCGTGTAATAACGGGCAGTGGTAAGTTTGATGGCCGTGTTACTGGTAAGAGGCAGGATGGTCTGAACCGACCCCTTGCCGAATGTCTGGGTGCCGAGAATCTGGGCACGTTTGTGGTCTTGCAGGGCCCCTGCCACGATCTCCGAGGCCGAGGCCGAACCGCCATTGACAAGCACTGCCATGGGAAGTGCTCGGGCCTTGGGGTTCAGCCCGGCAAGAGGGTCTGCCCCGCCCCGCAGATAGTCTGCAGGCCTTGCAGAATAGCTGCGCTTGGCATCGCTCTGGCGCCCATCGGTGGTGACAACCAGGGTGTTGGGCTGCAAAAAGGCTGCGGAGACACCGACCGCCGCGTGCAACAAGCCACCGGGATCGTTGCGCAGGTCGAGCACGATGCCCTTAATGGGCTTAGCCCGGTCGGCCTCTGACTGGGCAAGCAGCTTGTTCAGGTGGGACACCACAGAGGCAACCGTGTGCTCCTGGAACTGCGTAATGCGGACATAGGCATAGCCGGGTTCAACATACTTCGACCGCACGCTCTGCACCCGAATGACGTCTCGCACGATCGTGACGACGATCGGCATGGGTTCGCCCTTGCGCGACAGCGTGAGGGTGATGGAGGTCTTGGGCTTGCCGCGCATTAGCTTTACCGCGTCCTGCAGGTTCATGCCCTTGGTGGCCTTGTCGTCGATCTTAATAATCAGGTCGCCAGCCCGCACACCTGCCCGGGCAGCCGGAGTGTCTTCGATAGGCGAGACCACCCGAACAAAGCCGTCTTCGAGGCCCACTTCAATGCCGAGCCCGCCAAACTCCCCCTGCGTGCCCACCTGGAGCTCTTTAAATGCCTCGGCATCAAGGTAGGCTGAATGCGGGTCGAGCCCCGTGAGCATGCCGCTGATAGCCTCTGTGATGAGCTTTTTGTCCTCAACGGGCTCTACATAATGGGCCTTGATGGCGCCATAGACATCGGCAAACTGGCGCAGCTCTTCTACAGGAAGAGACACCCGGCCGTCGCGCTGGGCGACAGCAGAAATGCCTACACTGATCAGCAGTCCGCTGACCATTCCAACGGCTACCCAGCCTACCGCTTTCAGACGTGATCCAGTCATTTTCTATGGCCTTTGGGCTTTGCCCTGGTTTGCCACCGCGGCCATGGCGGCCTCGATTTCGGTTGGGTCGGCGAGATACCGACGCGCTTTGAGCTTGCACTGATCATCGAACTCCAGACTGATCGGCTGCGCAGTTGGGATGTTCAGATCAATGACCTCTTTATTTGACATATTCTCTAGCACTTTAATTAAAGCGCGTAGCGAATTCCCATGGGCGGCTATGAGAATTCTACGGCCTGCCCGAAGCTGCGGGACGACCTCATTCTGCCAGAACGGCTCCACCCGGGCTACGGTGTCTGCCAGACACTCCGTCTGAGGCAAGAGCCGGGGATCCACATGGGCATACCGCGGATCATGCCCTTCCCAGTGGGCGCTGTCGCGACCAATAGAATCAGGTCGGACGTCATAAGAACGCCGCCAGCGCAAAACCTGGGCCTCGCCATACTTCAGGGCCGTTTCAGTCTTGTTCAGACCCGCGAGCGCACCATAGTGCCGCTCGTTAAGCCTCCAGTCTTTAATAACCGGAATCCACATCTGGTCGAGGGTGTCTAAAACGATGCAGCAGGTGCGGATGGCGCGCTTTAGAACCGAGGTGTAGGCCACGTCGAACTGGAATCCACGGTCATTTAGAAGCACGCCGGCCCGACGCGCCTCTTCGTGGCCATTGGGGCTGAGGTCGATGTCTACCCAGCCGGTGAAACGGTTTTCAAGGTTCCACTGGCTCTGACCATGGCGTAGAAGAATAATGGGGGGAGGCATAATCTGTCTGTTACCGTAAACCGGTAATTCTATAATCTAAGGCTAACGCCTGACAGGAGTCACGCCTCGTGCAGTTTTTTTTAGACAATATCTTTCTTATTCTCGCCGCATTCATTAGTGGCGGTTTACTGGTGTGGCCTCTGGCAACCCGCGGCACCAGTGCCCGGCAGGTCAATACCCTGGGGGCAACGCAGCTCTTAAACGCCCAAGATGCAATTCTTATAGACATTCGTGAGGCGGCCGAGCTCTCTAAAGGCCAGGTGCCCCAGGCCACCCATATGCCGGGGTCTACTCTTCCCAGTCAGATGGAGAGTCTTGTCAAGCTGGCGCAGGGGGGAAAGAAGCCCCGGCCGGTAATTCTTATGTGCGCCAGCGGCTTTCGTTCCGGTCAGGCTGGTCGAAAGGTTCGCAAGGCTGGAGTTGCCGAGGTCTATAGCCTGGAAGGCGGCTTTGATGCATGGAAGCAGGCCGGGCTGCCGGTCTCGCAAAAACGCGCCGACAAGTAGTAGCCCCGGTTAGCAGCGTATTGCTGAAGACTAGTACTGGCTTCGCCCTAATAAAAAGAAAGGATCTCTGGATGGCCCAGGTTTTGATGTACACCACCGCAGTCTGTCCGTATTGCCAGAGGGCTGAGGCGCTCTTAAAGCAGCGGGGCGTTTCCCACATCGAGAAGATACGCATCGACCTTGACCCTGCAGCCCGTGATGCAATGATGAGCCGCACCGGCCGGCGCACTGTTCCGCAGATCTACATCGGGGAGCAGCATGTTGGAGGCTTCGACGATCTTGCGGCCTTGGACCGCGATGGTGGTCTCACCCCGCTTCTAACAAAGGAATAGCATGGCTACCTCGCCCTCTTCTCCCCCTCCCCCAGCAGTCGCCCCCGACGCGGGCGAGGACAAGCCTGTCTTTGGTCTACAGCGGGTATACCTCAAAGACTGCTCTCTCGAGGCCCCGCATGTGCCGGAGATTTTTTTAGACAACAAAGACCCGAGGTTAGAGTTCCAGCTAGATACCTTCGACCGGGAGCTCGGCGGGGCAATGGTAGAGGTGGGAATCCGGTGCACCGTTACCTGTCGGCTTGGCGATCGTGTGGCGTTTCTGGTGGAGGCCAGCGAGGCAGGGGTATTCGAGATCTCTGGCGTCAGTGACGAGCAGCGCGCTCTTCTTAAAGGCATCTCTTGCCCTTCCATCGTCTATCCCTATCTGCGTGCCAATCTGGCCGATATCGTGCAACGGGCCAGTTTCCCGCAGTTTCACCTCTCCGAGATCAACTGGGAGGCTTTTTTTCAACAAAAAATGGCCCATCTCGCCCAGGAAAAATCAGGAACCGCAAGGCCAGACGAGGCAGCCCGCACCTCCGATAGTGGGCTCATCCTGCCCAGCTAGTTTTCAGTTGGTTCTCAATTAAGCGGCCTACACGTCTGAAGGTATCCGCCTGTGTCTGACCCCACGCGCGGGCCGATTCTTGTGCTGGGCGCAGGCGCCTGGGGCACTGCCCTTTCGGTGCACCTTGCGCGCAGGGCGCAGCCAAATATGGTCTCGCTCTGGGCCCGCGATGCGGCATTGGCCGAGCGCATGGCCCATAACCGTGTCAACTCCCGTTACCTGCCCGAGATCCCTTTTCCTGAAGCCCTTCTCGTATGGGCCAGTCTTGAGGATGCACTGGCGTCCTGGCGCAGCCGGGTAGCGGGGCAGGACGGGCTGGGCTTACTGGTGCTCGCCACGCCGGTGTCTGGCCTTCGCCCCCTGGCAGAGGCAATAGCCAAGGCGCTTGGCCCGCCCAAAGACCGCGAGGCGGTGCTCTGGCTATCGAAGGGTCTGGCAGTGACCCCGGAGGGCCTACTCTGGCCGAACGACCTGGTTGCCGGGCCCCTGGTGTCTTGGCCTCGCGGCGCACTTACTGGCCCGAGTTTTGCGCAGGAGGTTGCCCGTGGGCTGCCGTGTGCGCTTACCCTGGCGAGCACCGACCCGGTCTTTGCCCGGCAGGCAGCCCGTGCCTGTCATGGGGGTTCCATGCGGGTCTATGCCAGCGGCGACCTCGTGGGCGCGCAGCTTGGCGGAGCCATGAAAAATGTACTGGCGATTGCTGCCGGGGTTGCCGATGGCCTGGCCTTAGGCGCTAATGCCCGGGCTGCGCTGATTACGCGGGGTCTTGCGGAGACTGCCAGGCTTGGCCAGTCCTTAGGGGCTCAGCCCCAGACCTTTCTGGGGCTGGCCACCCTGGGCGACCTTATTCTCACATCCACAGGAGACTTATCGCGTAACCGTCGGGTAGGTATTGCCCTGGCCAAGGGCCAGCCACTGGCTGAGATTCTGTCGGGGCTTGGACATGTGGCAGAAGGGGTATCCACAGCCCCGGCCATTCGCAGTCTGGGTCAGGCGCATGGTGTTTCGCTGCCGATTGTGCAGGCTGTTTGTCAGCTGCTCTCCGGTTCCGCCTCAGTAGCCATGGTGCTACAAGAACTGCTTGACCGTGACCCGGTTGACGAGGACCCTAGCGCCCATCCTTAAAGCCATGCTGTCGCCAGGCCTCATAAACGGTAACGGCCACCGCATTAGAAAGGTTGAGGCTACGGCTTTCGGGTCGCATCGGAAGCCGAAACCGCTGGCCGGCCGGAAAGAGGTTAAGCTGTGCGGCCGAAAGGCCTCGGGTCTCCGAGCCAAAGAAGACCCAGTCCCCCCAGTCAAAGTGGGCCTCTAAAAAATCAGACTTGCCTCGGGTGGTAAGGGTCTTGCAGCAGCCTGGCAGCACCGGGCAGTCCCATCCCTGCGCCTGAAGAAATGGCTTCCAGCCGGGATAGACCTGTAGGGCGCAGAACTCCCGATAATCGAGGCCTGCCCGGCGCATTCGTGCATGGTCGATCGGGAAACCCAGCGGCTCTATCAGGTGCAGCCGGGCACCGGTGTTGGCACAGAGCCGAATGATGTTTCCGGTATTCGGCGGAATCTCCGGCTCGACAAGCACCACATTGAGAAGCGGCAGGGTATCGGCGGCAGCGATGGGCGGTAAGTCGGGGGTTTCGGTAACCATGACGCGAACGATTCTAGTCTTGCCAGAGGGCTAAGGGCCTAGCGCGCCCCAGGTATCCCTTAGGCATCCCCCTAGCGCATCCCTTCAGTGCGCTCCCAGAGGCGGTGGTGCCAGGTGGACTGTTCTGGGCCCGAACCCGGCCTGGGTGGCATGGCTTTGGCCAAGGCGCCCGTTTGACCGGTCTGGGGCGCGGGAACATAGGCCAGCACCACCGCCCCCAAAACCGGGCTGCCCCCCTCGTTGATGGCCTGTGCTGCCGACCTGAGCGTGGCGCCGGTCGTCATCACATCGTCAACCAAAATGACCGGGGCGAGCGGGTTTTGGCGCGGTGGGCTCCATACAATGAGCCCAGGCTCTGTCTGCTGCCGTTCAGCCCGCGTGCGGCGTGCCTGCTCTGGCGTAGACCGAGTCTTGGTAAGCCCGCCGCGTCGCACCGGAATTCGCCAGTGTCGGCCTAAGGCCTTTGCGAGCAGGGCAGGCAGGTGAAACCCGCGCGTGGCCAGACGTTTCGGGTCGGGTGCCATGGGGACCAGCAGCAGGTCTGACTCAGACCATTGCTGTGGCCGATCGAGGCTGCGCAAGAGCCTCGCCAGACCAAGGGCTGTGGTCCAGTCGCTATGGTATTTCGCCCTTTGAATTTGTGATGAGACCTCGGGGGTATAGCGGGCTAGGTAGAAGACGTTGATCTCACCTGCCTTGGGGCTTATCTCCAGGCTGGTCTTACCGGGTTCCACCGGATAGGCCTCTCTTGGGCTTGCCCAGAGCCAGTGCAACAGGCCGTCCATGGGCGTTTCCAGACGACCGAAGAGCCGTTGAACCGATAAATGACTGAAAAGGGCTTTGGGGTGCATGGGGGAAAGGGGGCGACCCGAATGCGCCGACTATACTCAGGGCCCCATGTCAGCGACTCGCCCTCTTTTGCTCGATAGTGCCCTGCTTCTTCATGGCCGGCGTCGAAGGGACAGACTCACTGCGGGCCGGATAGTGGACGCAACCGCGGACCCGATGGCCGGCCCAACCCCGGCCGTGCACCCAGTGATAGCCCGCGCACACTTCTCTGCCGGCGAACGCCTGGCGGATATGCGACTTCCCCCGGGCCGTGGGCTGATCATTAGCCCATACCCAGAACAGCAGGGGCTGGGCAAGGCGTTCGCTCCCTGGCCACTAGCCCATGCCGATGTCTTTCCGGCAGGTGAGCCGCAGAAACCTACCGAACATAAGTTAGCACATACTGCTACAAATAATGTCTCGGAGAAGAGGGGTGGCGGTAGAGGGCTGGTGCGCCTGCTGCAAGACTGGATGGGTGGAACCGCTCGGGCGGGGCGTCACCCCAGGCTGATGCCCTCAGCCAGCGGTAGGTACGACTCGCTTGAAAATGCCAGCCAGTCGTTTGTCCTAGATACGGCTGGCCTCATTGCGGGCTGGCCCATGGCCGTATGGTTTCCTGAAATGGCGAGGCTTCTTAAGCCCGGGGGGGTGTATGTCTCCGCCAGTCTGGGGCCTACTTCGCTGGCGGCGCTCTGGGCCTCTTTGGGCCGGCCTGTTCCGGCGAGCCCCTTCTGGCATGACCTGCATGACATTGGCGATGCCCTGTCAGCCGCGGGCCTGGCCTCGCCTGTGGCTGAGTCTGACCGACTTACCTTTAGCTACGGCCAGGTGGCGAAGGCCTTGGCCGACATTCGTAATTTTCCGGTGCGCCCGAGGGTGGTGGTGGATAAGGCGGCGGGCACGGCGTCTTCAGTCCCTCTGACTCGTCGCCGAATTCAAGCCGCCCTGGAGTCGCAGCGGGGGGCCGATGGCCGGATCGCGCTTGGGGTCGAGCTTGTCATTGCCCATGCCTGGAAGCCCGAGCCGCGTGCCAGCAAGGCTGCAGCCGATGAGGTACGACCCGTTACCTGGCACCCCAAGAAGGCGGGTTAACCAGCAGGCGGAATTGGTGAGACGCGAACAAGGGGGGTAATCGGGGAGATTGTGTGACTTTCTTTGTTGTATACGCCAAAAGGCATATACTCCGAAAAATACAGGCGCGCACAAGAGGCGGGCTGACACCAGTAGGTAACTCGTAGGGACAAACCTTCGCACCATGCAGACCCCAGACACCCAGGTTAGGGATGGTGTTACGGAACAAGCCGTTCCGGACACAGACGCATCGTGCAAATGGGTTTTGCGGCGCAACTGTGCCCTGTCCCCTATGCAGCTTCTTGCGGTCTATCTGTCGGTGTCTTTTGTATCGCTGGGAATTGCGATTGTCTGGTCAGTGCTGGGGCAGTGGATCATCCTGCCGTACGCGATTCTCGAGTGCCTGGCGTTAGGGGTCGCTTTTGTCTTGTATTGCAGACATGCACAAGATCGGGAGTGCGTGTCGGTTGGGCGGTCGATGGTTCGCATTGAGTCTTTTGTGGGAGGCGCCACCCGAATTGAAGAGCTTCCGCGCTACGGGATTCGCGTGCACTGGGAGTCGACCCAAGGCAAAGGGCTGGTCTCCTTTCGGTCAGGCGGCAAGCAGGCAGTGGTGGGGCGGTTTGTCGATTTAGAGCATCGTAGGCGTTTTGTTTCGGAGTTTCGCCAGGCGGTGGGTTATGCGCCGCTATAGTGTGGAATGTTAGGGTTTGTATCATCGGTGGCTGAGAAAAAGCAGAGGCAAAAAATGAATAAACAGGGAGCGAGAGGCATGGGGGGAATGGATTTTTTACGGGCCGGTCGCGCTGCGTCTGCTGCACTAGGGTTTGCGCTTATGGCCCCTCTGGTGGCCTTTGCCAACGACATGACCACGAAGTACAACCTTCGAACCCCAGCCTCCGAGATGGCCGAAAGCCTCTACACCCTGCACAATTTTCTGCTGGCTGTCTGCCTCATTATTTTTGTGCTCGTCTTTGGTGTGATGTTTTATTCCATGTACGCCCACCGCAAGTCAAAGGGCCACAAGCCAGCAGACTTTTCCGATAGCCACACGCTTGAGATCGCCTGGACGATAATCCCGTTCCTCATTGTTGTGGTTATTGGTGTCTATGCCACGCCCATTGTGATGGCCCAAAAAGATACTACGAATGCAGACATCACCATTAAGGCCACTGGCTACCAGTGGAAGTGGGGCTACGATTATCTCAAGGGCGAAGGCGAGGGAATCTCTTTTCTCTCCACGCTGACAACCCCGTACGAGCAACGGGTGAACCTTGCGCCCAAGACAGAAAACTATTTGTCCGAAGTGGATAACCCCATGGTGGTTCCGGTGGGCAAAAAGATTCGTATCGTAACCACCGCAAACGATGTCATACATGCCTGGATGGTGCCAGCCTTTGGGGTAAAGCAGGACGCGATCCCCGGCTTCGTTCGAGACGCTTGGTTTAGGGCAGACCGTGTCGGCACCTTCAACGGACACTGCGCAGAGCTCTGCGGCAAGGACCATGCCTTCATGCCGATTGTGGTCCGCGTGGTTACGGCTGAGGAGTACACCGCCTGGGTAAAGGAGAAGAAATCTGCGCAGGCGGCCCAACTCAATGGGGCGCAGCCAACAGCTCTATTGGCCTTGGGCCAGTAACGGCCTAATGAACCGCATTCTCAGCAAGTAATCACCAGCCAATCATGTCCCACGAGTCTGTAAAGAATTTTTTGTAAAGACGATCTTCAGGAGAGCGTTATGAGTGCAGTGCTAGAACCCCAAGGCCTTGCCGACCACGACCATAGCCATGACCATCCGCATGGCTGGCGGCGCTGGGTATACGCCACAAACCACAAAGACATTGGCACCCTGTATCTGTGGTTTAGCTTCACCATGTTTATGGTCGGTGGCCTTCTCGCACTGGGCATTCGGGTAGAGCTTTTTCAGCCAGGCCTGCAGTTTATTCAGCCCGAGCTCTTTAACCAGCTCACCACCATGCACGGCCTCATTATGGTCTTTGGGGCGATCATGCCGGCCTTTGTGGGCTTTGCAAACTGGATGATTCCGCTGCAGATCGGCGCGGCCGACATGGCCTTTGCGCGGATGAACAACTTAAGCTTCTGGCTCATGGTGCCTGCCGGCATTCTGCTGGTGGCCTCGTTCTTCGTGCCGGGCGGTGCCGTAGCCGCCGGATGGACACTCTATGCCCCGCTCACCCTGCAGATGGGCATTGGTATGGACATGGGTATTTTTGCCCTGCACATTCTGGGCGCATCTTCGATCATGGGCTCGATCAACATCATCACCACCATTCTGAACATGCGGGCCCCAGGCATGACGCTTATGAAGATGCCCATGTTTGTCTGGACCTGGCTGATTACCGCTTATCTGCTGATTGCGGTGATGCCGGTTTTGGCGGGTGCGATTACCATGACGCTTACCGACCGCCACTTTGGTACGGCATTTTTTAATGCGGCCGCTGGCGGCGACCCCGTGATGTTCCAGCATATCTTCTGGTTCTTCGGCCACCCCGAGGTCTACATCATGATCCTTCCGGCTTTCGGCATCGTCTCAGAAATTATTCCCACCTTTAGCCGTAAGAAGCTCTTTGGCTACAGCTCAATGGTCTACGCCACTGCCTCAATCGCTATTTTGTCCTTTGTGGTCTGGGCGCACCATATGTTCACCACCGGTATGCCTCTTACCGGCCAGCTCTTCTTTATGTACGCCACCATGCTGATCGCGGTACCCACGGGCGTGAAGATATTTAACTGGCTTGCCACCATGTGGCGCGGGTCAATGACCTTTGAGACCCCCATGCTCTTTGCCATCGGGTTTATTGTGGTCTTCACGATTGGCGGCCTGACCGGCATTATTCTCTCAGTAGCGCCTATCGACATCCAGTTGCACGACACCTACTATGTTGTGGCCCACTTCCACTACGTGCTGGTTGCAGGGTCTCTCTTTGCCCTGTTTGCAGGTGTTTACTACTGGCTGCCAAAGTGGACAGGCCACGTGTACGACGAAGCCCTGGGCAAGCTGCACTTCTGGGCCTCAATGATCTTCTTTAACATTACCTTCTTCCCCATGCACTTCCTGGGTCTGGCGGGCATGCCGCGACGCTACTCTGATTACCCCATGCAGTTTGCCGACTTCAACATGCTGGCTACGGTGGGGGCGTTCGGGTTTGGTCTGTCCCAGCTGATTCTGCTTTACGTGGTTATCAAGTGCATCAAAGGTGGGCCTAAGGCGTCCGATAACCCCTGGGAAGCCCCCGGTGGTCTGGAGTGGAGTGTGCCCTCGCCCGCGCCCTTCCATACCTTTGAAACCCCGCCGGTCGTGAAGTGATGGCTAATACCGCACCTGGGCCGGGCCCCGCGGAGGCGCACCTGCCCGCCGAGTCGGTTCGGCCGTCGAGACAAGAGGCGAATCTCAGGCTTGCCCTGGTGCTTGCCTCTATCGCGGTGGCATTTTTTCTGGGTATTGTGCTTAAGTACGTCTTGTTTCCAGCGCCCTAGTACCCGCCTCTCACGCATTACCTGCTCAAGGCCTTTTTGATATGACCGTCGGATCCCAGACAAGCCAAGAAAATCACCGTACGCTCGGCAAACTGCTAATGGTGGCTATCCTGATGTTTGCCTTTGGGTTCGCGCTCGTACCGTTTTACGAAAAGATCTGCGAAATCACCGGCATTAATGTGCTGGCCTCGCGGGACAAGCTCAATCGTGACGAAGCCCGCCGATTTGCAGCCAATACCCAGGTAGATACCAGCCGGCTCGTGTCGGTGGAGTTTGACGCCAACGCCCATGGGCCCTGGCGGTTCAAGCCCCGGCTTAATGTCACTGAGGTGCACCCTGGCGAACTGGTAACCGTAATCTATGAAATCGAAAATACGCTTGACCGAACGGTCTCGGGGCAGGCTATTCCCAGTTACGCGCCCAAGCAGTCGGCCGCCCACTTTAAAAAATTGGAATGTTTCTGTTTTGAGCAGCAAGACTTAACAGCCGGCCAGGTGCGCGAGTTCCCCGTGGTTTTCGTAATCGACCCCGAGCTGCCAGATGGGATTCGCAACATCACCTTGAGCTACACCTTTTTTGAGATTGGGGCAGGCATTCCCCGTCCGCCGCAGACCTCTTCTGCAGTGTCTTCCCAGCCCCTGGTGCTCCCACAGCCGCGGTCTTAGTCGCTGGCACGCCCGGTCTTTTTGTAGCGCTCTTTATGAATTCCCTGGATGACCTTAAAGAAGCCCGTGCCCGCAAGGGAAGCTTTGTACAGACAGTGGTCGCGGTACTGTGGTCTTTCTTTGGGGTTCGTAAGGCCGAGGGGCATGACGATGACGTTGCCCGCCTTAACCCCGTACATGTCATTATTGCTGGCGTAGCGATGGGATTTTTATTTGTGCTGAGCCTGGTGTTTCTGGTGCGAATAGTCGTCGGGCTGTAAGACTTTTTCGTGCCTTTTCATTTCAGACAGTACTGCTCAAGAGATTTTCAGTAGTTCAATGCTTTGTAGTTAAAAAAGGGAGATAACAATGGGTGCCACCACGCATGGCCAAGCGCCTTATTACTTCGTACCCGCGCCAAGCAAATGGCCGATGGTCGGGGCGATTTCAATGTTCTTTTTCATGCTTGGCATGTCAGGCACCGTCAATGGTGCGGGCTATGGGCCATACGCCCTTGCCCTGTCATTTGCCATTCTTGTGTATATGTTCTTTGGATGGTTTGCCGCTGTGATTCACGAGTCTGAGGGTGGCCAGTACAACCATCGTGTCGATGCCAGCTTCCGCTGGAGCATGAGCTGGTTCATCTTTAGCGAAGTCATGTTCTTTGCCGCGTTCTTCGGCGCGCTCTTCTATGCCCGTGTGATTGCTATGCCATGGCTCGGAGACCTGGACCACAAGTCGTTTATCTGGCCCGACTTTTCTGCGCAGTGGCCAAACGCAGGGCCGGCAGGAATAGTGGAGTCCTTCCAGACCATGGGGCCGTTTTGGATTCCCACCATTAACACGGCACTTCTGTTGGCATCGGGTGTCACCCTCACCATTGCACACCATGCCCTGCGTGAGGACCACCGCAGCAAAGTGATCTTCTGGCTGGGTATAACGATATTACTGGGCCTTATATTTCTGGGATGTCAGGCCTATGAGTACATGCATGCCTATGCCGATCTCAACCTAAAGCTTAGCTCTGGCATATTTGGCTCTACCTTTTATATGCTCACCGGGTTTCACGGATTTCACGTAACCGTGGGTGCCATCATGCTTATCGTGATCTGGTTTCGGGTGCGCAGTGGCCACTTTAAGCCAAGCCATCATTTTGCCTTCGAAGGTGCTGCCTGGTATTGGCACTTTGTAGATGTGGTCTGGCTTGGCCTCTACGTTGTGGTCTACTGGTTGTAGCCAGTTCGGTAGCCTGTCGGCAAAAGGGCGGCGATCTAGCTGCCCTTTTTCGATTCTAAATTCGAATCCCTGTTGACTCAATAAGCCCAAGCCGGTGGGCCAAGAGCAGGGACAAAAAGAGCAGTATCGATAGCCCCACCCGTATGGCCAGTGCGGTTACGGTTCGGTTGCTCTGACCCTTATCGCGCATCAGATAAACCAGCGCCGACCCCAGGCTTGCCAGTATCAACAAAAACGCCACTGCAATCGCAATCTTCATTCATGACTCGTCGCCGACCGAATGCCGCAAGCCTAACATGCCTTTTCTTGGCAGCATTAGGGCTTGTCCTGGGGGTCTGGCAGTGGCAGAGAAGCCTCTATAAGCTCGACCTGGCGGAAAAAAGGGCGCGCGTGCAGGCCACTGTGCTGCAACTGGGAAAGGATTCTGAGGCGCTCTGGCAGGCGGATATTTCGGCCCAGGCCTGGGATCAGCAGGCGGTACGCCTGGCCGGGTTCTGGAGGCAGGACCGTCAGATCTATCTGGATAATCGTGCCCACGAGGGTAGGGCAGGTGTGCATGTGCTCACCCCGCTAAACCTGCCCGATGGAAGCCTTGTCTGGGTGAACCGTGGCTGGGCGCCGCGAATGCCGGGAAGCATCACCGGCAGTAGTGCCGATCAGGTGGCCCAGGGTTACGTAACCGGCCAGGCCCACCCCGCCCCCGATGGGCCTCAGACGCTGCAGGCCCTTGGCCAGGCAAGCGTGATGCGACGGATTGAGTTGAGTCAGGACCCGAATGCGCTTCGGCAGGGCGCACTCTGGCAGAACTTTGACCCCGAGGCTGCCGGGCAGTGGCTAAGCGGCAGTGCCGACGGCCAGGTGCGGGTCTGGCCCCTGATCTTCTGGCAGACTAGTGAGGCGGACGATGGCCTGGTTCGCAGCCTGCCCAAGGTAGGCGCCGATGCGGTGGCTATGCATCGCGGGTATGCCCTGCAGTGGTGGCTTCTCATGCTCGTAGCGCTGTTTTTTGCCTGGCGCCTTTCACAAAAGGATTCTTCTTGATGTCATCTTCGTTGCAGTCACCAGACGCGCCACCAAAACGCTCGATGGCTATGTTCTGGCTAGTGGTGCTGGTCTGTATTGCACCCGTGGCTGCCTCTTACTTTCTTTACTATGGCGTTCGGCCCGAGGGAAGAACGAACTACGGCACGCTACTCGATCCCCAGATTACGGTAGCTGCCATTGCAACCACCCCCTTGGTGAGGGCCAACCAGGAGTCTGGCCTTGAGGATTTTCTGTCGGCATTGCCGCAGGACAATCCTCGTCTGGCCTTGGCGAGCCTGGGAGATTTTCGTGGCCGTTGGCTTTTGGTTCGGGTCGGGCCGTCTTCTTGTGATGCAGACTGCCGTAACCAGCTCTATGTCATGCGTCAGCTGCGTCTGACAACAGGCAGGGAACGTGACCGGGTGGAGCGGCTCTGGCTTGTCACCGATGCCGGCACACCTGCGGCACAGGCCCTTGCAGACTATGCGGGAACCTGGGTGCTTTCCGTGTCGCAGCCCGAAATCGAACGGTGGCCCCGTGAAGCACAGACTCAGGCTGCCCCGGGGGCAACGGCCCTAGCCCCCACGGCGGGGCACCTCTGGCTGATCGATCCCCTGGGAAACCTTATGATGCGTTTCCCCTTAGACCCCGATCCTGCGAAAATGAAAAAAGATCTTATGAAACTGCTCAAAGCCTCACGCGTCGGATAAAGCCCCCCCATGTCTGCCTCAATTGCCCGATCTTCGCCATTGGCGGTACTGCGTCAGTACTATGTACTGACCAAGCCCCGCGTGAATGTCTTGATCATTTTTTGTGCCGTCATCGGCATGCTGCTGGCTCAGCCAACGCTTGCCCCACTTGACCGACTGGTCTGGGCAACGATAGGCATTGGGCTGGTCGCCGGGGCCGCCGCTGCCGTGAACTGTCTGGTGGAAAGCCATATCGATGCCAAAATGGCCCGAACCGCCTGGCGCCCCCTGCCCTCAGGAACCTTAACCGTATCTCAGACGCTGGTGTTTTCAGGCCTGCTCGGTGGCCTGGGTATGTGGGTGCTTTTTGTTTTTGTAAATCCTTTAACCGCCTGGTTAACGCTGGCCACATTCGTGGGCTATGCCGTTATCTATACCCTGGTGCTCAAGCCACTCACCCCGCAGAACATTGTTATTGGCGGTGCCTCAGGCGCAATGCCACCGGTTCTGGGCTGGGCTGCGGTGGCCAATGAGGCTCCGCCTGAGGCATGGGTGTTGTTTCTGATTATCTTTGTCTGGACGCCACCGCACTTCTGGGCCTTGGCCCTTTATCGGGCCGATGACTATGCCCGCTCGGGGCTGCCCATGCTTCCGGTAACCCACGGATCAGCCTTTACCCGGCTTCAGATATTGCTCTACACCGTCTTGCTTGTGGCCACCACCTTGCTGCCCACAGCCGTAGGCATGAGCGGTGTCTGGTACCTCCTGGCGGCCTTGGGGCTTGGGGCACGGTTTCTCTGGCTGGCCTGGGCCCTGTACCAGCAGTATTCGGAGGCCCTGGCAAAAAAGACTTTCCGGTTTTCTATTAATTACTTAGCCCTTTTGTTTGCGGCCCTTTTGGCGGATCACTTCTTGCGTTCTGTTTTGGGCTAGACCATCGGGTTTTCACCGAGTAGACTGAAGCCCCTTTCCCCTGGGAGCCTTTCTGTGACGATCGCTGTCTACCCTGGAACCTTCGATCCCTTTACCCGAGGTCATGAAGACCTTGTGCGTCGGGCCTCTCGGCTTTTTGACCATCTCGTGGTTGGGGTGGCCGACAGCCGGTCAAAGCGCCCGTTTTTTTCCCTGATCGAGCGGGTGGAGATCGCGCGCGAGATTCTCGGGCACTATCCCAATGTCACTATCGCTGGGTTTCAGGGGCTGTTAAAAGACTTTGTTCGCGAGCACGACGCCAAGGTGATTATCCGTGGGCTGCGGGCGGTGTCAGATTTTGAGTACGAGTTTCAAATGGCTGGCATGAACCGCTATCTGCTGCCGGATGTGGAAACCCTGTTTCTCACCCCCTCAGATCAGTACCAGTTCATCTCTGGCACCATCGTGCGTGAGATCGCCTTGCTCGGCGGCGACGTGAGTAAGTTTGTCTTTCCGTCGGTGGAGCAGTGGATTGCCCGCAAGCTCTCCCAGCAGGGCAGGCCCGAACTGATTCGCACCGGGTCTTAGCGCTCTTAACGCCTCTGCAATAGGGTCTGAAAGCTGCGGCCAGTCTTGGCCGCGCGCAGAACCTCCCAGTCTGTCTGTTCAGCCTCCGGCAGGTCTAGGGGCCAGCAAGCCTCCGATTCGACGTATACCAACGCCCCGGGCCGTGTCTGTGTAACCACAGCGTGTAAAGAAGGCCTCATCAGGTTCAGGCCAAAAGGCGGGTCTAGGAAGACGAGCGCAAAGGGACTGCCTGGCAACTGCCGATGATCCAGAAAACGGCCCCGCAGCAGCCGCACCGATGGTGGCGCCTTCAGAAGGCGCAGGCTCTGGTCAATGCCAAGGGCGGCTGCTGGGTCGCTTTCCACCAGGGTGACACTGGCAGCGCCGCGCGAGGCCGCTTCCAGGCCTAAGGCACCCGAACCAGCGTAGGCATCAAGAACATCGACTTCCTCCCAGCCCCAGGGCAGCCATGTGTTTAGCCAGTTAAAAAGGGTCTCTCGTGCCCGGTCTGAGGTCGGGCGAAGACCAGGCCGCTGCGCTACTGAAATACGCCGACTGCGCCACTGGCCAGCGATGATGCGTATCTGACCCATGGCAGAGGCCGTGCCGCCTTAGCGACTCTCTGTAGCAGCCCCGCCAGCGACAACCACCGTGCTTAGCCTTGACAGGACGAGCCGCTGTTGCAGTATGACCCGTATGTCTTCTTTGGTAACGAGCGACACTGCCTCGGTCCAGCTATCCAGGTAGTTAAGGGGCATCCGGTAGAAGCCCATCTGGGCGAGGGTCTCCAGAAGCTTTCGGTTGCTATCAAGCCTGAGGGCAAAGCCGCCGAGCAGGTTCTTCTTTGCTGCCTCTATCTCTTCGTCGGTGGGCCCGTCCCGCACATAGGCCTCCAGGGTTGCCCGCACCACCTCTAGCGCCTCCTGCGACCGCTCGCGCTGCGTCTGAAGTCCGACCAGAAATGGGCCTGGCTGAGCCAGCGGAGAGATAGCCGAAAATACGCTGTAGGACAGCCCCCGCTTCTCGCGAACCTCTTGGGTGAGTCGCGAGGTAAAGCCCCCGCCACCCAGAATATGGTTTGCCACCATGAGAGTGAAGAACTCATGGCGTTCGTGTCGGGCAAGCATGGGCAGGCCCATCCAGATATGGCTCTGGCTGGCGGTGTGTTCGATGTCGACACGCCTGCCTTCCCGCGCTAAGCGAACCGGCGCAAGAACCGCAGGCATCTCGGAGGCAGATGGGTCTGCGGCAGCGGATATGCCTGCGGTCTGGCGCTCGGCAAGCGGCGCCAGCACTTTCTCCGCAAGGTCTTGGGCGTGCTGTGCCGAGAGGTCACCCACAATGACCACGGTGATCCGGTCGGGCCGCCAGAACTGTCGATGAAAGCCTTGCAGGTCGCCTTGCGCGATGGCAGACAGTGACTCGATGGATTCATTGCGCCCGTAAGCATGCTCTGGATACATGGCCTGCCATAGCGCACGAGAAGCAAGGGTCTGAGGGCGATTCAACGCATCCTTTAGGCCCGCGACAGCACGTGCCTGCTCGCGCGCCAGAATCTCAGCATCAAAGGCGGGGTGGGCCAGTACGCGGCCGATCCAGTCAGTGGCAGGCGCCCGCACCTCTGGGTCAGAGAGAAATCGAAAACGAAGACTGGTGCGGTCTTGGCCGGCCCCGCCGGAGCGCTCTAGGGCAAGGTCTGCCCAGATACGGCCCAGCGCCTGCTCGTTGAGGGCAGGCTGCATCTGCGTGGCCCGAAGCCCCCGAAACAGCATTCCTGCCGTCATGCTGGCAAGCCCCTCTTTACCGACCGGATCCCATCGGCTGCCGGCATCAATCTCAATTGCGAGGTCAATGATGGGAATCGAGGGCGCCTGAAGAAACAACAGCCGAGCCCCGTGGGAGGTGATGGTCTGCGTGATCTTGGGGCTGCTGGCTGCCGAGCCCACCGCTGGAAAGATGACTGCGATAAGAAAAGACAGCGTCAGCCAGAAAAAGGCGATTAGGCTCTTGCGGCGGCTCAGATGCGCCTGAGATAAAAATATGGAGGTTGGGTTCATGGGCGGCTACCTGGCGGTATCAAGGGCGGGATGGAGGGGCGGAATGAAAGGGCGCGATTAAGGCCATGGCAGGGCGGCAGTCATGCTGCACTAGTGCCGTGGCAGAGCGGGGCCAAAACCCCGACGCGCGGCGGGGCGGCTGCCGGCTGGCAGGGGCTCGAGCTCAATCACGGTGAGGCGGTCCGGGGTGAAGGTGTCTGCGGCCACACGACGAAGGTCTTCCGCCCGGATTGTCTGCAGTACGTCGAGCCAGTCGGAGACGTCGGTTACCGGCCTGCCCATAGAGGCCAGTCGGCCCGCCTGCATGGCACGCGAAAAGAGCGAATCCTGCTGGTAGACCTGGCCTGCCTTTGCCTGACGGCGCAGGCGCGAAAGGTCTTCATCTGAAACGCCTTCGCGGGCGATGCGGTCAAGGATCTGGCTGATCTCTTGCTGCAGCTGTGCAGTCGTGGTGCCGGGGCTTGGCGTAGCCTGAATGGTAAAAAGCCCTGGGCTTCGGGCGATGCCGTCGGCCCCGCTGTTTACAGATAGGGCTAGCCTGCGCTGCCGCACGAGCTCTGTGACCAGAATGCCGGTGTCAGAGTCATCTAGCAGGGTGGAAAGCATGGATAAGGCGACTACATCTCGGGCCCTGGGGTTGTCGGCCGAAAGCCGCCCATCGCCCGGGCCTATAGTGGGGGCCTTCCATGCCTGAATGAAGAAGGGATTCTCTGCTGGTGCCTTGACACGGGCAGTACGCAGCCCATTTTGCGCTGGTTCGGACTGGGGCCTAAGGTCTACTGCGGGTTTGGGCTGCCAGTTTTTGTAGAGCTTCTCCAGTTCGGTGAACACTGCCTCGGAGTCAACATCGCCCGCCACCACCACGGTGGCAAAGTTCGGGCCATACCAGGTGTCGTACCAGCGGCGTGCATCATTGGCCGTGAGGTTCTCCAGGTCGTTCATCCAGCCAATAATGGGGTTACGCGTAGGATGCGCCTGAAACGCAGTACCCATAAGCGCCTCGTAGGCAAGCCCGCTGGGGCTGTCGTCGGTGCGTAGACGCCGCTCCTCCATTACCACCTGGATCTCTTTGGCAAACTCTGCATCGTCGAATCGGAGGCGCTGCATACGGTCAGCTTCCAGCGCCATGACCTCAAAGAGCGCATCGCGATGCACCTGCTGAAAGTAGCCGGTGTACTCGCGCGCCGTGAAGGCATTGTCACGGCCGCCAAGGGCGGCCACGCGTTTGCTGAACTCGCCTGCGGCAAGGGTTTCTGTGCCCTTAAACATCATGTGCTCCAGCACATGGGCAAGACCAGTTTTTCCATTGGTTTCATCAATAGACCCCGCGCGAATCCAGGCCATATGCAGGGCGGTTGGGGCACGACGATCTTCATAGACGATGACCCGCAGCCCGTTGGCAAGCGCGCGATCAAGGCTGGGGCTGGTCGCCGACTGCGCTAGCGCCTGGGCGAAGGGCATCCACAGATAGAGAAGGCTGAAAAAAAATACGGCGGGTCGAGTCACTACAATAGAAGCCATGAGCACGTCTTTCGTCGGGGGAAACGTATTGTCGCGTATATCAGTAGCGCATTGTGACCAGCGACAGGGCCCGGAGGTTTCGTGAAAATCCCAGGACTGCAAAGGCTTAAGGCGGGGCTGTCAAAGACCCGTGATCAGATCAGTCGTCTTCTGGGAAGACCGAGCCTCAGTGATGACTGGATGGAGTCTTTGGAGGCCGCGCTGATCTCGGCCGATGTGGGGGCAAGAACCAGTGCACAGCTGGTCAAAGACCTGCAGGCCTCGGTGCGCGCCAACCCTATCGACTTAGAGAAAGACCCTCAGGCACCACGTACCCGACTCGTTGGCCTTATTAGCCAGATACTGGCCCCGCTCGTTCCGAGCACGCCTAGCCAGCCGCCTGCTGATGCCACCGCGGCGCAGCCCCTCGGGCCTAGTGCCCCGCGCGTGATCATGCTGGTGGGGGTCAATGGGGCAGGAAAGACCACCTCTGTGGGTAAGCTCACCCACTACTTTCAGGGTCAAGGGCTCAAGGTGCTCTTGGGCGCGGCGGACACCTTTCGGGCGGCCGCCCAGGCCCAGCTTATTGCCTGGGGGGAGCGTAACCGGGTAGAGGTCATCGCCCAGGTCAATGCCGATCCGGCGGCCATTGCCTTTGATGCGGTTAAGGCCGGGCAGGCAAGGGGTATGCAGGTAGTCCTTGTTGACACCGCAGGCCGGCTGCCAACCCAGTTGCATCTCATGGAGGAACTCAAGAAGGTCAAGCGTGTGGTGGCCAAGGCCATGGAGACTGCCCCGCATGAGGTCTGGCTGGTGGTGGACGGTGGCACAGGCCAGAATGCACTGGCCCAGGTGCGTGCCTTTGACGAGGCCTTGGCGCTCACGGGCCTGATTGTCACCAAGCTTGATGGCACGGCCAAAGGCGGCGTGCTGCTCGCGCTGGCTAGCGAACGGCCCATTCCGGTGGTGTTTCTGGGCGTGGGTGAGGCGCTAGAGGATCTTGAGCCCTTTAACCCCGCCGCATTCGCTGAAGCCTTGGTCTAGTCGGCGACGCAGTCCACAAAGTATTCCACCCTGCCATTGACCTCCTGCTGCACCAGTCCATGGATGTCTGCATCAAAGCCAGGAAACCGGGAATTAAAGTCGCGGGCAAACTGCAGGTAGCGCACGATCGTCTTATTAAACCGCTCCCCGGGAATCAGTAGTGGAATACCAGGCGGGTAGGGCGTAAGCAGGCTCGTGGTGATGCGGCCCTCCAGGGCATCAATCCGTACACGCTGCGTCTGCCGGTGGGCCACTGCGGAAAAGGCCTTGGCGGGCTTTAGTGCGGGCTCAATGTTTGAGACATACATTTCGGTGGTAAGGCGAGCAATATTGTTTTGTTTGTAGGCCTCGTGCAGCCTGTGGCAGAGGTCTTTGAGTCCCACCCGTTCGTACTGCGGATGCTTTGCACAGAACTCGGGGATCACCCGCCACATGGGCTGGTTCTTGTCGTAGTCGTCTTTGAACTGCTGCAGCGCTGTGAGTAGCGTGTTCCATCGGCCTTTGGTGATCCCAATGGTGAACATGATGAAAAAAGAATAAAGCCCGGTCTTCTCCACAATCACCCCGTGCTCTGCCAGGTATTTGGTGACCACCGAGGCCGGTATGCCCTGGGCATCAAACTCGCCCTTAATGTTTAAGCCCGGCGTCACGATCGTAGACTTAATGGGGTCGAGCATATTAAAGCCCTCTACGAGGTCTTCAAAGCCATGCCAGTCGTCTTCGGGCTTGAGCATCCACTGCTCGCGCTGTGCCATGCCATCGGAGTCGGCCTGCACGTCTTCGGGGCCCCAGACCTTAAACCACCAGTCATCGGGGCCAAACTCTTCGTCCACCTTGCGCATGGCGCGGCGAAAGTCCAGCGCCTCGACAATGCTCTCTTCTACCAGTGCGGTGCCGCCAGGCGGTTCCATCATGGCGGCCGCCACATCAAGTGAGGCAATAATGGCGTACTGCGGGCTCGTGCTCGTGTGCATCAGGTAGGCCTCATTAAAGAGGTCACGATTGAGCGTGCGGGTTTCCGATTCCTGTACCAGAATCTGTGAGGCCTGTGAGAGACCCGCGAGCAGCTTATGGGTTGACTGGGTAGAGAAGATCATTGGGTCGTGGGGCCGCGGCCGGTCCTTGCCAATGGCATGCATGTTTTTGTAGAAGTCGTGAAAGGCCGCGTGCGGCAGCCAGGCCTCATCGAAATGCAGGGTGTCGATGGTGTCGCCCAAGACCTCCTTGATCATCTCCACGTTGTAGAGCACGCCATCATAGGTGCTCTGGGTAATGGTGAGAATGCGGGGCTTGGCCTTGCCCTGGCGCTCGGCGCGTTCCCAGTTCGCGCGGGCAAAGGGGTTGGCCTTAATCTTGGCAAGTATGGTCTCGGGCTTAAATTCGCTTAAGGGAATGGGCCCAATAATGCCCAGGTGGTTGCGTGTGGGCATCAGAAACACGGGGATGGCGCCTGTCATGGTGATGGCATGCAGCACGCTCTTGTGGCAGTTACGGTCTACCACCACAATGTCGCCTGGGGCGACCGCGGCATGCCAGACTATTTTGTTACTGGTACTGGTGCCGTTGGTCACAAAAAAGCAGTGGTCCGCGTTGCAGATGCGGGCGGCGTTTTTTTCCGATTCGGCTACAGGGCCGGTATGGTCGAGCAGCTGGCCGAGTTCATCCACGGCATTGCAGACATCGGCCCGCAGCATGTTCTCGCCAAAGAACTGGTGAAACATCTGGCCCACGGGGCTTTTGAGAAAGGCCACCCCCCCCGAGTGCCCGGGGCAGTGCCAGGAATACGACCCGTCTTGGGCGTAGTGCAGGAGCGCCCGAAAAAACGGCGGGGCCAGCGAGTCAAGGTACGACTTGGCCTCGCGAATAATATGCCGGGCGACAAACTCAGGGGTGTCTTCAAACATATGAATAAACCCATGCAACTCGCGCAGCACGTCGTTGGGAATATGGCGTGAGGTGCGGGTCTCGCCATAGATATAAATAGGAATCTCGGCGTTGCGAAACCGTATTTCGCTCACAAAGGCCCGCAGGCTTCGTAAAGCGTGGGTCACTTCTTCTTTGCTGCCGCCGCCAAACTCTTCATCGTCGATCGACAGAATAAAGGCCGAGGCCCGCGACTGCTGCTGGGCAAACTGGGAGAGGTCGCCGTAGCTGGTCACCCCCAGCACCTCCATGCCCTCCTTTTCCAGGGCGTCGGCCAGGGCGCGGATGCCCAGGCCCGAGGTGTTCTCCGACCGAAAGTCTTCGTCGATGATTACGATGGGAAAACGAAACTTCATGCCTGGGGCCTTTCGCAAGAAATAGGGCGCGACAGAGGGCGCGCGCGACCAATGGTACGAGGAAACCCCGATGGGATGTAAGCCATTGGGGCGGGCGACTGGCTGGCCCTCGCTAAACTGCACGTGGAAAACAACGGTAAGGGCTGGGGAAGGCTAGGAAACTATTAGCACTCTACGAGGTCGAGTGCTAAAATTCCGCTCAAGGAGGACATTTACCCATGACTGTTCTGTCTTCGTCGACCGCTCTGACCCTTCCCCAGCTCTCGCCCTTGGCGAATCTGGATGGCTATATTCGCGCCGTGCAGCAGTTTCCTCTCTTGTCTGCCAGGCAGGAGCAGGAGTTCGCCCTGAAGTTTCGTACGCTGGGCGATCTCGAGGCCGCGCGCATGCTGGTGCTTTCCCACTTACGGCTGGTGGTGGCGGTTTCCCGCCAGTATCTGGGCTATGGGCTGCCGCAGGCCGACCTGATTCAAGAGGGCAATGTGGGCCTGATGAAGGCCGTAAAGCGGTTTGATCCTACCCAAGGGGTGCGGCTGGTATCGTACGCCCTGCATTGGATTAAGGCGGAGATTCACGAGTACATTCTGCGCAACTGGCAGATGGTGAAGGTGGCCACCACCAAGGCCCAGCGCAAGCTCTTTTTTAACCTGAAGTCGCTTAAGCGGGCGCTGGGGGCTGATGCTGCGGTAACCACCGACCAGGCCCAGGTGATTGCCAAAGAGCTCAACGTCTCGCGTGATGAGGTCATGGAGATGGACCGCCGCCTGTCGGGGGGCGATACGCCCTTGGAGCCCGTGAACGACGACGGCGAAACGGTGGGCCCGATTGCCAGCCTGGCGGCCGAAAACGCTGACCCGGCCTATCTGGTGGCCGAGGCCCAGGAGGCCCAGGTCATGGGGGCGCAGCTGCGCACCGCGCTTGAGGGGCTTGATCCCCGTAGTCGGGCGATTGTGCAGGCACGCTGGCTGGCAGACTCTGATGAAAAGGGCCCGACCCTGCATGACCTTGCCGCTGAATATGGTGTGTCGGCAGAGCGGGTTCGTCAGATAGAGGCTGCGGCGCTCAAGAAGATAAAAAAACTCATGCTGGCGCAGTAGCGCTCAGTAACGCGAGGCGTGGCCTCACGGCAACTGAAAAAATTCATGCACCGTCGCCGTCTGCCAATATTACGGTGACAGCTCACTTAATTCAGTCCCCACCAACGCTAGGAGCTTTCTCAGGTTTTGTAACTGTAAGCAGCATCGCGGTGCTTGGTGGCCACCAGTTCACGCAGGCTGGCTGGTGACACGATTCGCACGTCTGCACCATGGCGCATGATGTCCATCACCAGCTCCCGAGTATCACTGTACGGAAAACTGATCTGCCACTGGTCTCCCACCCATTTACCAGTCTGGTCTGGGTGCCATGATTCTGCACAGACCCATCGTGACCGTTCGGCCGAGAACTGCAGCACGGCGGTATCGATGGGCTTTCCGGAGAAGATGCCATAGCTGGCTGCCAGGGTAGATTCCAGTTCCTCTTCGCTGATCTCGATGGCAGCCTCTTGTAAGGTTCTCACGCGTACCATGGCATCGACCGAGAAGGTAGAAAGCCGTTCCCGCAGATGGCAGTAGGCATCGAGGTACCAGTTGTCGCGGTAGTGAACCAGCCGCTGAGGCGAGACCACCCGCTCGGTCTGGTCGCCTCGAGCGCGGCTGGTGTAGACAATACGCACACGCCTGCGGGCGAGCACCGCATTGGCCAGCCTGGGGAAGTACTGGCTGGGCTTGCGCGATGCCATGGGCAGAATGCGAATACGCGCGCGCAGCTGTTGGTCGAGCACCTGGCTTGGCCCAAGTAGGTCCTCGAGGCGCTTTTGAAAGGGTGCCAGGTGAGGCCCCAGTACCTCCCGCGCCCCGTAGCCCTCAAGCAGCACATACATGGAAAGCAGTGCCTGGAGCTCCTGCTGGCTAAACCACAGGCCCGCAAGCTCAACTTTATTGCCCCTCTTCGCCCGGCCAGGCAGCTGGCCTGCCGTTGCCAGCCGGTAGAGCCCTTCGCTTGTGTCGTATACGATGTCGACCTGATAACGACTACGTAGAAACTCCAGGTCACGCTTGAAGGTGGGATGCGACACCTCAAGCTCGGTGATCATCTCGTCACGGGTGAAGGCACCACGACTGCGCAGCACTTTCATGATGATGTGAAGGCGTTCGTCGCGGCTCATGGGTATAAGAATAAATTACGGTGACAGTTTACTAAATACACTAAATTTGGGGTAAGAATACGAAATTTGATTAATTTAGTGTATTTAGTAAACTGTCACCGTAATTAATAGCTGCGCGAGCCCCTCGCGCATCATGGTGACATCACTGCCTGCGGCAACCATCGAAAACCCCTTCTGAAAGAGTGCGGCCGCTGCCACGCCGCCAAAGGGTATCGTGCCTATAGGCATACCTGCCTTCTTGCAGGTCTCTGCAATGGCGTCCATTACTTTCCAAAACGCCTCTTGATCAGAAATCGCCTCAAGGCCTATATTGGCCGAAAGATCAGTGGGGCCGATGAAAACCAGGTCAATCAGTGGCTCGGACACGATCTGAGGCAATGCCTCTATTGCCTGTGAGGACTCAACCTGCACCGATACAAAGACATCGCGGTTACTGCGGTCACGGTAGTTCGCTTCAAGCCCATAATGCGAGCCGCGAATCAACGGTATGGCCTTGCCCCGATCACCCTGTGGGGGATAGTGGGCTGCGCGCGCGCAGTCACGGGCCTGGTCAATGGTGTCAACGCGCGGCACCATAACCCCTGCGGCGCCACGATCGAGCACGCGCGCCACAAAGCTTGGATGGGCGTAGGGGATGCGGACTATGGGCGCACAACTGCCCGAGAAGCCGCGAAGAATATTCGGCAGGTCAGCCATGTCGATGGCCCCATGCTCCATGTCCACAACAATAAAATCAAGCTGCAGCGCGCAGGCGAGCTCGGCAAACACCGGGTTCGGGCTGCACATCCAGGCACCAATTACCTTTTCTCCCTGACGCACCCGCTGCTTGAGTGAGGCCGCCACCATCAAAGACTCCCAAAGTTAACTATCACGATAACAGTTTATTTCGAAGTGCCTCGCAGGCCGAATGCCTTGCGCCCGACTATGGGCCCCTGCGCAGAGGATTATTGAACAAGCCGGTTTCGAGCCGGGATTAAGTGAACCGAAACTCATGTCATCGCACGCACCGAAACCCAATGTAGACCACGCGGGTATCTCTTGGCTTTGTCGCGACATCGCTCTCTCGTTGGCGGCTGGCGTCGTACCACCAGGAGCTGCTGCGGGTAATGCGTTCATCGCCTCGCCCATTATCGACCCATTCCCAGACATTGCCGCCCATCTCAAAAAGGCCATTCACGCCCGCGGGGGTGGTCATGGCAGGCACCGCGCCTACGCCACGGTTTAAGGAGCCCGCCGGGGCCGTACCCTGATAGTTGCCGCAGCCGCTCAGACAATGACTAACTGCGGCGGAGTCGCCATTAGGGTAGGTATACCGCTTGCCCTTGATAAACCCCGACGGTGGGGAAGCGCGCTGCTCTAGGTAGGCGGCATCGGTCCATTCTTTGTCGTTGGGGAGTCTCTTTCCGAAGAACTTGCAGACCGACTGGGCTTCATCGAAAGTCAGGTGAACGGCTGGCTCGTTGTCTTTTCCAGGAACACCAAAAGGGGCGCGCCAGGTCCAGCCCTTTTTCTGAACCCAGCCAGACTCGTAGACATAGCCCCCGCCCTCTTTTTCTGCGCGGCTGACAAACCCCGTGGCCTGCGCCATTTTTTGCACCTGGGCGATGGTGACCTCGTGAATGTCCCAGTCGAGACCATGCACCCGGATCGTAGACCCTAGCGCCGGCATAACGGTACCCATGACCAGTGTCGCCAGTAACAAATTACGGTAATGGTTTACCAGCCCTGAGTACTTGATACACTGTTTCATGACAAGCTCCTTGTCCAACGCATTACGGCATTACCGCATTACGGTGACAGTTTACTAAATACACTAAATCAAGGATAAAAATGCAATTTTCGTTTAATTTAGTGTATTTAGTAAACTGTCACCGTATTAACCATATTCAACGTTTCGTTACATGCAATTGAAAAACAATCATCGTAGCTCACGGCGAACACTGGTGCTGACCCTGGGCTCGGGCGTCGTCGCATCGACGCTGGCAGCTCCTTGGGTGCTCACTCCGCGTAAGTCTCTTGCTCAGACACTGCCGGCCACGCCGACGTGCGGATCGCGTACTCCATCGCAGATGGAAGGGCCTTTCTTTACGCCTCTGTCGCCCGAGCGGGTGAGTCTTCTCGAGGCCGATATGCGTGGCCCGCGAATGGTGCTCAAGGGCCAGGTGGTTGATTCAGCCTGCCGCCCACTGGCTGGGGCCTTACTTGATTTTTGGCAGTGCGATGACCAGGGCCGTTATGACAATCAGGGCTATCGGCTTCGGGGGCATCAGTTGGCTAACCGGCAGGGTGCGTTTTCACTTTCTACCCTGTTGCCCGGGGAGTATCCAGGCAGAACCCCGCACATTCATGTAAAGGTGCAGCCCGTTAATGGCCGGGTGTTAACCACCCAGCTCTACCTGCCCGATCACCCCCGAAACCAGCGCGACTTCTTATTTGACCCCAGGCTTGTGGTCACTAAAAAAGACGACGGTTTCTACTTCCAGTTCGTCTTTTAGAGTCTACCAAATGCACTTTATTGCGGAAGTTTTCACATTACGCATTACGGTGACAGTTTACTAAATACACTAAATTTTGAGGAAAAATGCAAAATTTGATTAATTTAGTGTATTTAGTAAACTGTCACCGTAATGGTGTCACCGTAATGCGCAACCGTAATTGATGTATTTCTATTCCCATCCTCGGTTTCAAGATCACTCCATGGGCGTGGGTCACCCGGAGTGCCCCGAGCGGCTTGTGGCAATAGAGCGCGCACTAAAGAGGCAGGGCCTATGGTCTGAACTTGAGCATCAGGTGCCTGAACCCATAGACGCTCAGTGGCTCAAACTCGCGCACACCGAGGATCACCTGCGGCGCCTTGCGGTGCCCGTACCCGTGGGTACCTTCAGGCATATAGATCCTGACACCTGCATGAATGCGCAGACCTACGAGGCCATTCTGCTGGCGAGTGGCGCAGTCGTTCAGGCCATCGATGCAGTGATGGCGGGTCGGACACGTCATGCGTTTTGTGCGGTTCGCCCCCCTGGCCATCACGCAGAGCGGGGCGCTGCCATGGGCTTTTGCTTCGTAAACCATATCGCAGTTGGTGCCTTGTATGCCCGACAAAAATACGCACTAGAACGCATTGCGGTGATCGACTTTGATGTGCACCACGGCAATGGCACCGAAGATATTCTTGCCAATGAGGAAGGCCTGCTCATGGTCTCTTTGTTTCAACAAGGGATCTACCCCGGTTCGGGTACCAGGCCCAAAGGCCC
>VGHK01000018.1 GCA_016868305.1 Betaproteobacteria bacterium
TGGCCCTTGGTCTTGCCCTGCCCATGGTGGGGCTTCAGGCCAAACAGCTTCCGTCACCGGTTATTACCGTAAGCCAGCTTCAGCCTCTGTTACAGGCTAAGTCAGTCAAGGTGCTCGATATCCGCGAGCTCGTCCAGCCCGATCAGAAAACGCCTATCTATGCGGCAGGCCACATCCCTGGCGCCCTGCCGGCTCCGTATTCGGGCTTTCGTGGTGGCAAAGACAACCCTGGCGGGCTTCCCACTGAAGAAAAGCTCTCGGCGTTTTTAAGCAGTCTGGGCCTCACGCCGCAGACCCCGCTGGTAATTGCAGGTCCCGGAAAAACCGGTACCGACTTTGGCGCTGCTGCCCGGGTTTACTGGACTCTGAAGGTCTCGGGCTTCACCGACCTTGCCGTGCTCGATGGCGGTCTCACCGCCTGGACAGCCGCCAAGCTGCCCCTCGAAACTGGCATGCCAAACCTCACGCCTTCTACGGTACAGGTGAAGTTCGACCGCAGCCAGATCGTATCGGTAGACGAGGTTAAGGCGCTTACCGCATCGGGCGCAAAGCCTGCCAGCAAGCTTATTGATGCTCGCCCCGAGGCTTTCTATAAGGGAGACGTCCGGCATCCCGCCGCTGCGCGATGGGGCACTCTCCCCGGGGCCGAGAATGCCGATTCGGAGATCTGGTTCACACCCAAGACTGGAAACCTGCTGCCGGCCGATCAGATCAAGGCTATTGCCCAGCAAAAGGGGTTGCTTGGTAGCGACGACCTAGTGTCTTTTTGTAATACAGGGCACTGGGCCGCTACCAACTGGTTTATCTTGTCAGAGGTGCTAGGGCAGACAGGCGCCCGCATGTATCCCGACTCCATGGTGGCCTGGAGCAAGGCGGGCCTGCCCATGGAAAACGAGCCCAACCGTGCGGTAGTTCTCTTTAGGCAATTGACCGGCGGCGGGTTACCCAAATAGCGTCAATTTTTTAGTATTGCAAAGGTGTCCTGCAGTCTGTGGGGGCACCTTTTTTATTTCGCCCATGGTGCGTCGGGTTTGTGGTTCAATCAACTCAGATCTGAAACAAAACGCGTCGTATGCCCTTTCAAGAAGGGCGTTGCACGTCTCTATCTCCAAACCTCCAGCCAACAAAAGGAATGTCACCATGAAACCTCTTGCCCTCAAAAAAGTATGGGTAGGGCTTTTTGCCAGCCTCATGCTCGGCGCAGGTCTTGCCCAGGCCCAAGAAACGCTGCGGGTCACCACCATTCCCGAAGAGGCGGCCACCGAGCAGATTCGTAAGTTTGGGCCGCTCTCGGCCTACCTGGAAAAGCAGCTTGGCATGAAGGTGGTCTTCACACCTGTAAATGACTACCCCGCCGCCGTAGAGGCGCTGGTGAATAAGCAGGTAGAACTCGTATGGTTTGGCGGCTTTACCCATGTGCAGGCGCAGATTCGCTCAGGTGGAAAGGTGGTGCCCATTGCCCAGCGCGAAGAGGACACCCAGTTTCGGTCGGTGTTCATTACCCAGAAAGATTCTGGCATCAAGACACTGCAAGACCTCAAGGGCAAGCAGGTGAGCTTTGGCTCGCAGTCGAGCACCTCGGGCCACCTCATGCCACGTACCTTCTTGTTAGAGGCCGGCATTGACCCCGAAAAAGACCTCAAGCGGGTGGCCTATTCGGGGGCCCACGATGCCACGATTGCCTCGGTGGTTAGTGGCCGCGTCGATGCTGCCGCGCTCGACATTACGGTATGGCGTAAGTTTGTCAGCGAGAACAAGGTGGACACCAGCAAGGTCGATGTCTTTTACACCACGCCGCCCTTTTTTAACTACAACTGGTCGGTGCATGCCGATATGCCTGCCGCATTGCGCGACCGCATTACCAAGGCACTCCTGGCGCTGGACATGAACACCCCGGAGGGCAAAGAAATTCTCACCCTCAACCGCGCCACAAAGTACATTTCCACCAAGGCGGAGAACTATAAAGGCCTCGAGCGGGCAGGCAAGAGTGCCGGCTTAATCAAGTAGCGTGGGCGTACCGCGCCCCGAGTGGTGCAGTTCAGGCACGAGGCAGTAACGATGACGTCGGCTACTCTGGCATCCCCGCAGGGTTTCTCCGTTGGGCTGGAGGCCATTACCGCCTTCCATCCCACAGCCCTTGCCGGGGCGCCCCCCTGCCTGCAGCAGATCAGTCTGGCGATTGCCCCCGGCGAGCAGGTGGCCGTTATTGGCCCCTCGGGCGCGGGCAAGACCAGTTTTCTGGCACTCATGGCCGCGTCGCTCAAGCCCGCCAATGGCCAGGTGCTGCTTAACGGGCAGTCGCTCTGGTCACTGCCACAGCCGCTCTTACAGGCGCTGCGAGGGCAGGTCTACTGCGCCCCGCAGACGCCGCCCCTGCCACCGAGACAACGGGTGGTCACCTCGGTGCTGGCCGGACGGCTCCCGAGTCAATCCCTCTGGCAGAGCCTCATATCTCTGATCTATCCCAGCGATGCGCATCTGGCAGCCCAGGCCCTGGCGGCCTTCGACCTGGAAGAAAAGCTCTGGCTGCGTGTGGATCGACTCTCAGGAGGCGAGCGGCAGCGCGTGGGGCTCGCTCGGGCATTACTGTCGCCTGCACGACTCTGGCTTATCGATGAGCCACTCTCGGCGCTGGATCCCAAACGCGCCCATCTGGTTATCTCCGTGCTTACCGAGCAGGCGCGGGCGCGGAGAATTACTCTGGTATGCAGCCTGCACCAGGTGGATTTCGCGCTGTCTGCCTTTCCTCGGGTGATTGGGCTACAAGACGGGCGCGTAGCATTCGACCTGCCTGCCAAAGAGGTGGACCCCGCACGACTTGCAGAGCTCTATGCTCAGGAGGCAATCCCGGACTCCTCAGACCTTCTGCAGACCGAAGAGAGCACCAGCCCCGCGGCGATCGCCACCCAGGCCATGGTGCGCTGTCGTTAGCCCCAGGTAGACGCCCAGAAACTGCTCCACCAATCCATGGCCCATTCCCATACTTCCCAGGCACCGGAACTGCGCGACCCTGCCTGGACCGGCCGTGTCTTCTGGACCTTAGCGGGCCTGGTCATTCTCTGGCCGGCATTGGTGGCCACGGAGTTCAAACCGTGGATCTTTCTTGATCCCGACAATCTTCGCGTCACGCTGCGGTTTCTGGGGGACTTTTTTCCGCCGGTGTTTACGGGCGAATTTCTTTTGATGGTGGCGCAAGAGTCGTGGCGAACCGTGGCCATTGCCACCGCAGGAATGGCTCTGGCCCTGGTGCTGGCAATTCCGCTCACACTCTTGGCCACACGCATTTTATCGGTATCGGCTCTGACTGGCCGTATGGCAGCGCTGCCCTTTGCGGTGCGGCAACTGCTGCGTTGGGTGATGATTCTTCTGCGCAGCATTCCCGAACTCATCTGGGCGCTGGTCTTTGTACGGGTGGTGGGCCTCGGCCCCACGGCCGGTGTGCTGGCCATTGGCCTTACCTATGCCGGCATGCTGGGCAAGGTCTACAGTGAGATTCTCGAAAGCGGCGAGACCCATGCCACCCAGACGCTGCTGCGCAATGGGGCATCACGGCTGCAGGCGTTCTTTTATGGGCTCTTGCCCCAGAATGCCTCGGAGCTGACCAGCTATACCGTTTATCGCTGGGAGTGTGCCATTCGGTCTTCGGCTGTATTGGGCTTTGTGGGCGCCGGTGGGCTGGGTCAGCAGATGGACAACTCAATGAAGATGTTCAATGGCGGAGAGGTGGCCACTATGCTGCTGGTCTTCATGCTGCTGGTGGGCCTGGCCGATCTCTTAAGCAGTGCCCTTAGGCGGGCGATTCGATGAAACCAATTGTCATCTCTGGGGTGTCTACAAAGGCGCGCCTGCTGCTGCTGGCGATTGCCTGCCTCACGCTGGCAAGCCTCTGGTCTCTCAACCTGCAGATCGCCCAGTTCTTTTCGGCAGACAGCATGGCGCGGATGGGTAAGTTTATTGCCGAGCTTTTTTCGCCCGAGCTGTCCGGCCCCTTTGTCACAAAGGTGTTTTTCGCCAGCCTTGAAACCCTGGCAATGTCGGCAATAGGCACGCTGCTTGCGGTTGTCTTTGGGCTTGGCCTGGCCCTGCCCGCAAGCTTAAAAGGCCCGGGGTTGTTGACCCTGATACGGGGGATTACCAAGCTTGCCTTCAATGCCCTGCGTTCGATTCCTGAACTGGTCTGGGCTGCGCTGCTGCTTATCTTTGCTGGACTCGGTCCGTTTGCGGGCACCCTGGCCCTGGCGCTGCACACCACGGGTGTCTTCGGAAGGCTTTTTTCCGAAGCCATTGAAAACGCGCCCGACCATGCAGCGATAGCGCTGCGTAGCCAAGGAATATCGGAGCTGCGGGTGTTCTTCTACGCCACGCTGCCCACCATTCTGCCGCAGCTGGTCTCGTATTCACTTTATCGGTGGGAAAACAATATTCGTGCAGCGGCGGTTCTGGGCGTTGTCGGCGCAGGCGGTCTGGGGCAGATGCTGGCCTTTCATATGGGGCTCTTTCACATGAACGAAACCAGCACCATTTTGCTGGCGATGATTGCCCTGGTCATGCTGGTCGACGGTTTGTCGTATGTCGCCCGGCAGCGGCTTTCGGCCTAGCGCTCTACAAAGGCCCGTTCAATCACATAGTCGCCCGGCTGGCCAAGCCCGGGCGAGATAACAAAGCCGCGATCGTCGAGCATCTGCGCGGTTTCTTTAAGCATAGAGGGGCTGCCACAGATCATGGCTCTGTCATGCGCAGCCTCCAATGCCGGCAGACCAATGTCTTTAAAAAGCTGGCCGGTTTCTATGGCCGTGGTGAGCCGACCGGTATGGGTGAAGGCCTCGCGCGTGACCGTGGGGTAGTAGATGAGCTGGTCACGCACCATTTCGCCAAGAAACTCATGCGCAGTGAGCTCATTTTTGATGTAGTCGCCATAGGCGAGTTCGCTTACCAGCCGCACCCCATGAATGAGAACGACCTTCTCAAAACGGTCGTAGGTGTCTGGGTCGCGAATAATACTCATAAAAGGCGCAAGACCTGTTCCAGTTGAAAAACAGTAGAGGTGGCGCCCCGCGCGAAGATCGTCAATTACCAGGGTACCGGTGGCCTTCTGCCCCACCAAAAGCCCATCGCCCACGCGCACATGCTGCAGCCGAGAGGTCAGCGGGCCATCGGGCACCTTGATCGACAAGAACTCTAAGTGGTCTTCGTAGCTGGGGCTCACCACGCTGTAGGCACGCATCAGAGGCTTGCCATCCACCTCAAGACCAATCATCACAAAGTGGCCATTGCGAAACCGAAAGCTCGGATCGCGTGTGGTGGTAAATGAAAACAGGGTGTCGTTCCAGTGGGTAACGCTAGTGATTTTTTCTTCGTTATAGGCGGCCATACATTTGTCTTCTACGCTGTCGTTTTTCGGGCATTTCGTGATGCCTGGAGTTCTTCCCTAGTCGTCTGCTGCCAGTCCTACGAAAGGGTTAGACCGCCGCTCTTCACCAAAGCTACTCATAGGGCCATGGCCAGGCACAAAGTGGATATCGTCGCCCAGCGGAAAGAGCCGCTTTTTGATCGAACGCAACAGGTCTGCATGATTGCCACGCGGAAAGTCGGTTCGACCGATTGAGCCAGCAAATAAGACATCGCCCACAAAGGCCAGTCGGTCTCCCAGGTGAATAAACACCACATGGCCAGGCGTATGCCCCGGGCAGTGAATCACCTCAAGAGCCTGCTGGCCCACCATCACCGTGTCACCATCTTCCAGCCAGCGATCGGGGGTAAAGGCTTGCAAGGGGGGGAAGCCAAACATCTTTCCTTGGCCAGGCAGCTGATCAATCCAGAACTTGTCATCTTTATGCGGCCCCTCAATTGGGACACCGAGCCGCTCTGCCAAAATGCCCGCCTCGCCACAGTGGTCGATATGGCCATGGGTGAGCAGGATCTTTTCAATTTCCACGCCTGCATGCTCTGCAATTGCCTCGAGCTGATCAATATCGCCACCGGGGTCTATAAAGGCAGCCTTGTGTGTCACCGGGCAGATCACCAGAGAACAGTTCTGCTGAAACGGCGTTACGGGAATGATTTCGTAGTCCATAACCGCATTATCGTTGTTCAAAAGGCGGCCCGCCGAAGTCGATCTTGTACCGCCTCCCATTCGGGGGTCTCCGCAGGGCGCTCGAGGCACAAAAGCCCAAACCCAGCGCTATCCCAGTCGTTAAGCTGCGCATACAAAGCCCGTCCATACACGGTGGCGTCTTCGGGTGCCTTCTCATAGTGCACCCCCACAGGCGCATCGGCCCAGTCAGAAAACATCCAGACAAGGACCCGGGCCCCAGGGTTCTGGCGCAGATACTGGTCGAGCTGCTGGCGCAGGGCCTGGGCGGGCAGTACCCAGAGCGGCGTGCGCGGTGCGTAATGGGATGCGAGACTGCCGGAGACCCGAGGCACCGGTGAAGAGACTGTGTCGGGCGCATTCCGGTCAGCGGCCTTACCCTGCACGGCATCCGCTGCCGCGGAAAGGCCAACCGGTGCAGCCAACCCAATACCCTGAGCAGACAGCGCCGCCGCAATTGCTGTCCGGCCAAGTACCCCCGGTCTTAGAATTCGCGGGGGTTCCGCCGTGCAGTCCACCACCGTACTCTCAATGCCATCGGTACACGGGCCGCCGTCAAGCACCAGATCATCGGCGGCAAGGTGCTGCGATAACTGGGCCATGACATCGGCTGCGCGGGTCGCGCTGACCTGACCAAAACGGTTGGCCGAGGGGGCAGCCAGGGCACCACTACCCAGAACAGAGAACGCCTTAAGCAGTGCCTGGGCAACCGGATGGCTCGGCACCCGCAGTCCCACCGAGGCTTGCCCTCCTGTTACTGCCAGGGGCACAGACTCTGCCTTGCGCAGAATTAACGTAAGCGGGCCTGGCCAGAAGGCAGACGCAAGACACTGGGCAGCCATGGGCCAGTGGGCTGCCAGGGCCTGGGCAGCAGCGGCCGTCGCCACATGTACGATGAGCGGATGATCAGTAGGCCGGCCCTTGGCCTGAAAGACCTTAGCAACTGCGTCAGCAGACAGGGCATCGGCCCCCAGACCATAGACCGTCTCAGTAGGAAAGGCCACAAGCCCATGACGGGCCAGGTGCTCGGCAGCCAGAGCCACCGCAGCCTCTGAGGCAGTGAGGCACCGCGCCACGTGAAAGGCTTACCCCTGTACCCAGGGCTGGGTTACATGCCCCATCTTGCGCCCGGGTCGCGGCTCGGATTTTCCATAAAGATGCAGCACACTGCCTGGCTCTTGCGTGAACCGTGTGAAATCGGGCGTCTGAATGGGGCCGGTGGCCCCCTGGGGATACCAGAGGTCTCCCAGCAAATTGGTCATACGTACCGGAAACTTCAGAGTCGTTGGCCCCAAGGGAATATCGGCACAGATTCGCACCTGCTGGGCAAACTGGCTTGTGGCGCAGGCCTCGATCGAGAAATGCCCACTATTGTGGGGGCGGGGCGCCATTTCGTTGACAAGCAATTGGCCATCAGCAAGTACAAAAAACTCCACCCCCAGAACGCCCACATATCCCATGGCCTCAGCGATACGCTGGGCCGCTTGACAGGCTTGATCAGTAAGGGCAGCAGACACCTGGGCCGGTACGGTGGTGGTGTCCAGGATAGCGTTGCGGTGGACATTTTCGGCCACAGGATAAACGGCTATCTCGCCGCCCGCACTGCGGGCCAGCACCACCGAAACCTCCTGGGTAAGGGCTAATTTTTTCTCCAGCACACAGGGCACGCGATTGAATTGGTAGAAGGCCTTCAGTGCCGACTGGGGATCATCGACCACCGCCTGCCCTTTCCCGTCATACCCAAGCTCGGCCGTTTTTAAAACGGCGGGAAAGAGACCGGCAGACGCCGAGCGCAGATCTTGGTCGTGGGTGACCGCAAGAAATGGCCCCACTGCCGCCCCGGCCTTCTGAAAGAAAGCCTTTTCGCGACGACGGTCCTGGGCAATCTCGACACAGTCCGCAGAAGGATAGGTAGGCCCATACTGGGCAAGAAACCGCAGCGAGGCAGCGGGCACATTCTCAAACTCGGTTGTGAACGCGGTCGCGCATGCGGCAAGTTCGGTAAGCGCCTTGGGATCGTTATAGGCACCGACGATAACCTGATCGGCAATCTGTCCGGCCGGCCCGTGGGGGTCTGGATCTAAGACAACAACCCGAACGCCAAGCAGATGCGCCGCCTGGATCATCATGCGGCCGAGCTGCCCGCCGCCCAAAAGACCGATGGTAACTGGCTTATCAGATGCACTACGCATACGAGAACCGGGTCATTGGTTAGCGCCCAAGCTGGGTATTCATGGCCTGAGCGGCCTGGGTCTGCTCAGACCGAAAGGCATTAAGCTCGGCTGCAAGGCGGGCATCGTTTGTGGCAAGCATTGCCACTAGATGCAGGGCAGCATTTGCAGCGCCGGCCTCGCCGATAGCAAACGTGGCTACCGGAATGCCCTTGGGCATTTGCACGATGGAGAGCAGAGAGTCTTCGCCCCGCAGATACTGAGAGGGCACGGGTACGCCAAAGACCGGCACGGGTGTTTTTGCCGCGAGCATTCCCGGAAGATGGGCCGCCCCGCCTGCACCGGCAATAACGCCCTTCAGGCCCCGCGCCCGGGCCGCTCTGGCATAGGCAAAAAGCGCATCGGGCATTCGGTGGGCCGAGACCACCTGGGCCTCGTACGAAATCATAAAGCGCTGAAGAACGCCCACAGCGTGCTGCATGACCTCCCAGTCTGACTGCGAGCCCATGACAACACCCACCACGGGCATCTGCTGACCAGTAATCTGAAAAAGCGCCTGGCGATATTTTTCAGCGGTACCCTCAATGACAGAGTCGGGCAGCGCCGGTGGTGGCGGTGTCTTCGGCCAGTGCAGTGTCTCGAGATAGTCGCGGACAAACTGCTTATCAAAACTGGGGGGGCTGATGCCCTCTTGGTACTGATCAGCCGGCCAGTAACGCGAGGAGTCGGCAGTCAGCACCTCGTCCATAAGATGCAGCACACCAGCATCATCAAGGCCAAACTCAAACTTGGTATCGGCAATGATGATGCCACGCGTCAGGGCATAGTCAGCCGCCTCGCGATACAGGGCCAGGCTTATGCGGCGCACCTCTTCGGCACGGTCTGCGCCAATGCGCGCAGCCACCTCGTCAAACGAAATATTCTCATCGTGTGCACCGGCCTCTGCCTTATGGGCCGGAGTAAAAATCGGTTCGGGCAGGCGGGCTGCCTGCTTCAGCCCAGATGGCAGCCGAATACCGCAGACAGCACCCGTTGCCTGGTAGTCCTTCCAGCCCCCACCAATCAGGTAGCCACGCACCACCGCCTCAATGGGCAGGGGCTGCAGTCGCTTCACAACCACCGCTCGGCCGCGTACCTGCCCCACCTCGCTGGGCAAGACCACCGACTCCGGGTCTATGCCGGTGAGATGATTAGGCACCAGATGCGCCAGGCGCGAAAACCAGAACTCCGACATGCGGTTGAGGATGACACCCTTATCGGGGATCGGCTCTGCCATGACCACATCAAAGGCAGACAGCCGATCGCTTGCCACCATTAAGAGCTTGTCTTCACCCACTGCATACAGGTCACGCACCTTGCCACGCCCAAGCAGGGGCAGCGACGAAATCTGAGACGCAAGCATGCGTCTTACTGCACCCGTTGGGCCAAGGCTCCGGCCGAATACTGGCGCGCCATATCGGATAGCCCACGGGGCTGAATGCGACTACCCTGGCCCGCGCAGCCAAACTGCTCGTAACGCACCTTACAGATCTGCCTGGCGGCCTCACGAGCGGGCTTGAGAAAATCGCGGGGGTCGAAGTGCGACGGGTTCTGGGCCATAAACCGTCGCATAGCGGCGGTCATGGCCAGACGAATATCGGTGTCGATATTGATCTTACGCACCCCATGCTTAATCGCCTCCTGAATCTCTTCGACCGGTACGCCATAGGTTTCTTTGATATCGCCGCCAAAGTTACGGATTTCTTCGAGCAGTTCCTGTGGCACCGATGAAGACCCATGCATTACCAGATGGGTGGTGGGAATACGCTGATGGATCTCTTTAATCCGGTCAATCGCCAGAATATCGCCCGTGGGTTTGCGCGAAAACTTGTAGGCGCCATGGCTGGTGCCAATGGCGATCGCCAAGGCATCGAGCTGGGTCTTGCGTACGAAATCGGCGGCCTGCTCGGGGTCGGTAAGCAGCTGTTCGCGGGTCATGGTGGACTCTGTACCGTGGCCATCTTCTTTGTCGCCTTTCATGGTCTCCAGAGACCCGAGGCAGCCGAGTTCGCCCTCAACGGACACACCCAGGGCATGGGCCATCTTCACCACCTCAGAGGTGACCGCAACGTTGTAGTCATAGCTGGCAATGGTCTTACCGTCAGCCTGTAGCGAGCCATCCATCATCACACTGGAAAAACCCAGGTCAATGGCGCCCTTGCAGACCACAGGGCTCTGGCCGTGGTCTTGATGCATGACCACTGGTACCTTAGGGTAAGCCTCCAGTGCGGCCTGTATCAGGTGTTTTAGAAATTCCTCGCCCGCATATTTGCGGGCCCCGGCACTGGCCTGCATGATCACCGGCGCATCGAGTTCACTGGCCGCAGCCATAATGGCCTGCACCTGCTCGAGGTTATTCACATTGAATGCGGGAATGCCGTAGCCCTGCTCGGCGGCATGGTCAAGAAGTTGGCGCATCGAAACCAAAGGCATAGACAGTCACTCCTATAGAGATAGAACCTAGGGATTATGGGGGGAAAATCGCTCTGACGGCCGCGCCGTTACCTGCACGATCTTCATGGTATTGGTGCCGCCCGACTGGCCAATAGGCTCACCCATGGTAAGAATAATGCGATCGCCGGCCTGCACCACACCGGCATCTACCAGGCGCTGCTCGGCCTGGGCCAATATGGTTTCGCGGTCGGTACCTTCGAATTCAAACATCAGAGGCTCGACATCGCGGTAGAGCGCCATTCGGCGACGACTGGTTTCCTCGGGCGTGAGCGCATAGATCGGAACGCCGGCATTCAATCGAGACATCCAGAGCGCTGTGGCCCCCGACTGGGTGAGTGCCACCAAGGCCTTTACATCCAGATGCCGGGCCGTAAACAGGCTGGCCATGGCAATAGACTGATCCACGCGCGAAAAGGTACGGTTTAAGAAGTGGCTATCCAGGGTGCGGTCGGCGAATTTTTCGGCCTCAAGACAGATACGCACCATGGCCTCGACGGTTCTTACGGGATACGCCCCTGCGGCCGTCTCGGCGCTTAGCATGACCGCATCGGTGCCATCGAGCACGGCATTGGCAACGTCACTTACCTCTGCACGGGTAGGCACTGGCGAAGAGATCATCGATTCCATCATCTGGGTGGCGGTGATCGTCAGCCGATTGAGTTCCCGGGCCAGGCGAATCATTTTCTTTTGCAGTGCCGGCACGGCAGCGTCACCCACCTCTACAGCCAGATCGCCACGTGCGACCATGATGCCCTTGGAGGCCTCAATGATCTCTGCAAGATTGGTGATTGCCTCAACCCTTTCGATCTTGGCGATGGTTAAAGCCTTAGAACCCGCGGCATCTAAGAGTGCCTGGGCCTCATGCATATCGGATGCAGACTTTGGAAACGAGACCGCTATAAAATCTGCCTGCATCTGTGCCGCCACCAGAAGGTCGGCCTTGTCCTTATCGGTAAGTGCGGGGGCCGAGAGCCCACCGCCCTGGCGATTAATGCCCTTACGGTCAGAAAGAACGCCGCCCTCCAGTACCGTACAGTCGATCGTACGCAGGCCAACCGCGTCTACCCGCATGGAGATCAGCCCGTCGTTGAGCAGCAGCGTGTCGCCTGCATGCACATCATGAACAAGCTCGGGGTAGTCCAGGCCCACCTGGGTGGTATCACCGGCAACGCAGTCGATATCGAACCGAAACCGGGCACCCTTCTCAAGCGTCACCTTGCCTTGGGCAAACGAACCGACCCGAATCTTTGGCCCCTGCAGGTCAGCAAGAATGCCCACGTCACGCCCTTGTGCTGCTGCCTCGCGACGAATCAGGTCTGCACGGCTGATGTGATCCTGAGCCGACCCATGCGAAAAATTCAGGCGAAAGACATCCACCCCGGCAGCCACAAGTGCGAAGATCTGCTCAGCACTGCTGCTTGCCGGGCCAAGCGTGGCTACGATCTTAGTGGCGCGCAGGGCAGCGGTCATGCGCGGGCCTCGAGAGCAGCCACCGCAGGCAGGGTCTTGCCTTCGAGAAACTCCAGAAACGCGCCGCCCCCGGTGGAAATGTAGTCGATCTGGTTGGCGATGTTGTACTTGGCAATGGCCGCCAAGGTATCGCCCCCGCCCGCAATCGAAAAACCTGGCGAATGGGCAATCGCCGAGGCCAGAGTTCGGGTACCGCCTGAGAACTGTTCGATCTCAAATACGCCCACCGGCCCGTTCCAGACAATCGTGCCTGCCTGGGCCACAATTCCAGCCAGGCGAGCTGCAGTGCGCGGGCCAATGTCGAGAATGAGATCGTCACTGGCCACCTGATCTGCCAAGACTTTATTGGCACGGGCCTGGGCAGAGAACTCGTTGGCCACCACCACATCTTCGGGAATAGGCACCTCAGCGCCGCGGGCCTTCATCGCCTGAATAATCTCCTTGGCCTCGCCAATGAGTTCGGTCTCTGCCAAAGACTTACCAATCGGCAGACCACAGGCGGCCATAAAGGTATTGGCAATGCCACCGCCCACAATCAGCTGGTCCACCTTGGCAGACAAGGATTTCAAAATGGTGAGCTTTGTAGACACCTTAGATCCCGCAACAATCGCCACCAGGGGGCGCCTGGGGAACTGCAGCGCCTTTCCCAAGGCATCAAGTTCGGCGGCCATTAAGGGGCCTGCGCAGGCCTCGGGCGCAAATCGCGCCATGCCATGGGTGGTGGCCTCGGCACGATGGGCCGTGCCAAAGGCATCGTTGACATAGACATCGCAGAGCGCGGCCATTTTTTGTGCCAGGGCCTCATCGTCTTTCTTCTCGCCCTTATTCACACGACAATTTTCTAGCACCACCAGTTCGCCCGGCTTGACCTCAAACCCGCCATGTACCCAGTGGCTGATGACAGGCACCTTGCGGCGCAAGATCTCTGCCAGACGTGTGGCCACAGGACCAAGAGAGTCTTCGGCTTTAAGCTCCCCTTCAGTGGGCCGCCCCAGGTGGGAGGTAACCATCACGGCTGCACCTGCGGCCAAGGCCTGCTCGATGGCCGGCACCGAGGCCCGGATGCGGCTGTCATCAGTAATCGCCCCGGCGTCATCTTGCGGCACATTAAGGTCAGCCCGAATAAAGACTCGCTTACCCTTGAGGTTTAAGTCTGACATCCGCTTAAACTTCATCGCCCTTGGCTCCCCTTTTTTATGACTTCGAAGCTGCTGGACTACTTGGCCGACATGAGTGCCACAGTGGTATCGAGCATGCGATTGGAGAATCCCCACTCGTTGTCATACCACGACAAGATCTTTACCAGATGGCCATCCGGCGACACCCGTGTCTGGGTGGCATCGAAAATACTCGAATGGGGGTCGTGGTTAAAGTCGATCGAGACCAAGGGCGCAGTGTTGTAGCCCAAGACACCCTTTAAGGGTCCAGCCGCTGCGGCCTTCACAAGGGCATTGACCTCGTCGACCGAGGTGGCCTTTTTCGAGACAAAGCTGAGGTCAACCACCGAGACATTAATGGTGGGCACCCGCATGGCAAAGCCATCAAGCTTTCCGTTGAGGTCGGGCAGTACCAGGCCCACGGCAGCAGCAGCACCCGTTTTCGTAGGAATCATCGACATGGTGGCCGACCGGGCTCGGCGCAGGTCCTCGTGATAGACGTCGGTGAGCACCTGATCATTGGTATAGGCATGAATCGTGGTCATGAGCCCCGATGTAATACCTAAGGCCTCGTGTAGCACCTTGGCCACTGGGGCCAGGCAGTTGGTGGTGCAGGAGGCGTTGGAGATCACCGTATCACTGGCCTTAAGCACACTGTGGTTTACGCCATAGACCACGGTGGCATCCACATCTTTGCCCCCCGGAGCCGAGATAATCACCTTCTTTGCGCCCCCGGCCAGATGGGCACTGGCCTTTTCTTTACTGGTGAAAAAACCTGTGCACTCGAGCACCACATCGATGCCTAAGTCTTTCCAGGGAAGCTCTGCCGGGTTGCGATTGGCCAGCACCCGAATGCGGTCGCCATTGACTACCATGCTGTCGCCATCGACCGAGACGGTGCCCGGAAACTTGCCATGGGCCGTGTCGTACTGGGTAAGGTGGGCATTGGTCTCGGGGTTGCCCAGGTCGTTAATGGCCACGATCTGGATATCGTGCTTTTTCCCACCCTCATAATGCGCACGCAAGACATTGCGGCCAATGCGGCCATAGCCGTTAATCGCCACTTTAATCGTCATAGACACTTCTCCCTTAGATAAAACCGAATGCTACGGAATTCTCTAGCCGCGAAGTTCCGTATCTGGGCTGGAACCGTTACGCTAAAGCCGGTGCGCTGAATCTGGTTTTCAAATTTTGTCACTAGCGGCCAAGCACCGCATGGCCGGTCTGGGCCAGTGCCTCGGCGGTGATGCCAAAGTATTTGAACAGGTCTCCCGCCGGGGCAGACTCGCCAAACCGATCCAGCCCAATTACGGCCGCAGGCTGATACTTCCACCAAAAATCAGTCACGCCGGCCTCAATCGCCACACGCGGCACGCCCTCGGGCAAGACAGAGGTTTTGTAGGCCACGGTCTGCTGATCAAACACGGTGGTCGAAGGCAGCGAGACCACGCGTACGCGGCGCTTCTCGGCGCGCAGCATGGCGGCGGCCTGCATGGCCAAGGACACCTCAGAGCCTGTGGCCATGAGCACGATCTGCGGATTGGCATCGGTCGATAAGACATAGGCGCCCTTGGCCACGTCTTTGGCCATGGCGGGATCTTTGACCTGGGGGGCCAGCCCCTGCCGTGAGAGCAGGAGCGCGGTGGGGCCAACTTTGCGCTCCAAGGCGGCCTGCCAGGCCACGGCGGTTTCGACCGCATCGGCCGGACGCCAGACATGCAAAAAAGGAATGAGCCGTAGCGAGGCCGGGTGCTCGACCGGCTGGTGGGTGGGGCCATCTTCTCCCAGGCCAATCGAGTCGTGGGTAAAGACATGAATCACCCGCTGATGCATGAGCGCCGCCATGCGAATGGCATTACGGCTGTAGTCAGCAAAGGTAAGAAACGTGCCGCAGTAGGGAATAAACCCGCCATGCAGGGCCAGGCCGTTACAGATGGCGGCCATACCAAACTCGCGCACCCCATAGCTGATGTGCTGACCGGGGGTGAGTGTGCCCTGGGGGTCGACCTTGAGCGTGGCCACGCCCTTCCAGTTCGTAAGATTGCTGCCCGTGAGATCGGCAGACCCGCCCAGAAGCCCGGGCAGTCGAGGGCCGATGTCGTCTAAGGCCATCTGTGAGGCCTTGCGGCTTGCCACATTCGGCGCGTCTTTACAAAGCTGCGTAATATAAGCCTGGGTCTTGGCGGCAAAGTCTTTGGGTAAGTCACCGACCATGCGGCGAGAAAACTCGCGGGCTTTTTCGGGAAAGGCGGCCGCGTAGGCCTGCATCAGGCGGTTCCAGGCCTGCTCGTGGTTCGCGCCAGTTGCCTTGGCATTCCAGGCCGCATAGATGTCCTGGGGAATTTCAAAGGGCGCATGCGGCCAGCCGATCGCCTTGCGGGTCAGTGCAATTTCTTCGTCGCCTAAGGCCTCGCCGTGGGCCTTAGCCGTGCCCGCCCGGTTGGGCGACCCCTTACCGATGGTGGTCTTACAGATAATCATCGTGGGGGCCATGCGCCCGGCATTGCCAGCCCGGGACCAGAGACGGGCCTGGGTAATAGCTGCAGAAACCGCCTGAGTGTCGTGGCCATCAATTGGTCCGATCACATTCCAGCCATAGGCGGCAAACCGTTTGGCGGTGTCGTCACGAAACCAGCCATCAACCTTGCCGTCAATCGAGATGCTGTTGTCATCGTATAAGGCAATGAGCTTGGAAAGCCCCCAGACCCCGGCCAAGGCGCAGGCCTCGTGGCTTATACCTTCCATCAGGCAGCCATCGCCCAGAAAGACATAGGTATTGTGGTCCACAAGGTTAAACCCCGGCTGGTTGAACTCCGCAGCCAATAGCCGCTCGGCCAAGGCCAGGCCTACGGCATTGGTGATGCCCTGGCCCAAGGGCCCCGTGGTGGTCTCGACACCCGGGGTCATGCCCACCTCAGGGTGGCCGGGAGTCTTGGAATGCAGTTGGCGGAAGTTCTTGATCTCTTCGATCGGCAGGTCGTAGCCCGTAAGGTGCAGCAGGGCATAGACCAGCATTGACCCATGGCCGTTACTCACCACAAACCGGTCGCGGTCAGACCAGGACGGATTCTTGGGGTTGTGCCTGAGATGGCCATGCCAAAGAGCGACCGCCATATCGGCCATACCCATGGGCATGCCCGGGTGGCCCGAGCTCGCTTTTTGCACGGCATCCATAGCCAGGGCACGAATGGCATTGGCCATGGATTCCGAGGACACTGAGCGCGAGGACCCGGCGGGGCTTACGCCGGGCCCGGACCCACCAGACGCGGCAGATAGACGGGCATGCGGAACACGGGCAAGAGGAGTTGGGGAGAACAACGGGGGGGCGATCAACGAGGGTGGGTAAACCAAAGGGGTCTCCAATAAAAGGCTGGTCTCGGTAGGTTCTTGTGGCTTTTTTTGGTCTTCTTGGGGGCTTAACCCGAAACCAGAGCGAAGGTTTCTTCTGGATAACCCGGATTCTAACCGGCTCAGCCGAGGACACCGGGAAAGAGTTTCTTCTTGGTTTTGTTTCGAAAGCCTGACGCTTTACTCTGTGGACATGCTTGCCCGTCTCTTCCTGCCAGACTGCGCCAACAGCCAGCCCACGACCGTGCGCTTGTCGCGTGACCAGAGCCATTACCTCAGCCGGGTGCTCCGGCTTTCGGCTGGAGATAGGCTGGTTGTCTTTGATGGACAGGGCCGCGAGGCTTCGGCCACGGTCGCTGCAGCCCGCGGATCGGCTACCGAACTGATGCTCGGCCCCTTCGCCTACATAGACCGTGAGTCGCCCCTGGCGATAACCGTGATTCAGGCCCTGTGCACGGGCGAGAAAATGGACTGGGTGGTACAGAAAGCCACCGAACTGGGGGCTGCTGCCCTCTGGCCGGTGCAGACCCAGCGCAGCCTGGTGCGGCTCGACCCGGGCAGGGCAGAAAAGCGCAGAGAACACTGGCAGCGCATCGCTGAGGCCGCAGCCGCGCAGTCGGGGCGAAACCGGGTTCCCCTTGTAGCGCCGGTGCAGGGTTTTGCAGAGGCTGTCCGCGAGCTTGGCTATAACGCCCGCCTAAGAGCCAGCGCGTGGCCAGACTCTGCCACACTAAGCCCAGGCCCTATGACAAGCAGCGCTATGGGTGAGCCTATCGATACCTACCCAAGAGCAACGGTCTGCTGGCTGCTCGATCCCGGTGCCTCTGCATCGGTATCTGCGGCGCCTCTGCCTGCGAGCGACCGCTTGGTCATTGCCATTGGCCCTGAGTCAGGTTTTACCGAAACGGAAGATGCGCTGGCCCGAGAGGCAGGATTTATAGGCGTGCGCTGTGGCCCCAGGGTGCTGCGAACAGAGACTGCAGCCGCCGCAGTATTGGCCGCCGTTGCCACCCGTCTCGGCGAGTTTTAGACCCGCCGCGCGTTTGGGGCGCTAGGGCCTTTTCGCCAAGCAGACAAGACGCCTAGCCAGGCCGGTTTGCGCCCAAGAGCGTGAGTGCGGTCATGTTCACCAGACGGCGCACCGTCGCCGATGGGGTAAGGATGGTTACTGGCGCGGCGCACCCGAGAAGAATCGGCCCGATGGCGATGTTGTTGCCCGCTGCGGTCTTTAACAGGTTGTAGGCAATATTGGCTGATTCTAGCGAGGGCATTACCAATAAATTGGCCTCTCCCTGCAGGCTGGAATTCGGCATGATGGCCTTGCGCAACACCGGGTCGAGGGCCACATCGCCGTGCATCTCGCCATCGACATTCAGGTCTGGCGAGGCCTTTTGAATCAGCCCAAGCGCCCTGCGCATTTTCTGCGCCGAAGCAGAATTTGAGCCGCCAAAGTTTGAATGCGATACCAGTGCCACCCGGGGCTCTATGCCCATTGACCGCATGGCCTCGGCAGCGGCCAAGGTGATCTCGCAGATCTGCTCTGCTGACGGGTCTTCGTTCACATGGGTGTCCACAATACCCACCGTGCGATTGGGCAGCATCAGAATATTCATCGCCGCATAGACCGAGGCCCCCGGCGCTGGCCCCAGCACCTGGTCTACATAGTGCAGGTGCAGGCCATGGCCGCCAAAAGTGCCGCAGATCATGGCATCGGCATCACCCTTATGGATCATCATGGCACCGATCAGCGTATGCCGCCGACGCATCTCTACCTGGGCATATTGCGGGGTGACACCTTTGCGCTGGGTGAGTTGATAGTAGGTCTCCCAGTAGTCGCGATACCGCCCATCAAACTCGGGGTTCACCACCTCAAAATCGATTCCCGCCTTGATCCGCAGACCAAACCTCGTGATGCGTGACTCAATGACCTGTGGCCGTCCCACCAGAATGGGCTGGGCGAGGTTCTCATCAACCACCACCTGCACGGCCCGCAGCACGCGCTCCTCCTCACCCTCGGCATAGACCAGGCGCCGCTTCTCTGCCGCCTTGGCCTGCAGCAGCAGTGGCTTCATGAAGTTACCCGAGAGATAGACAAACTCCTGGAGCTTGTCGACATAGGCGGAAAAATCGGTCACGGGCCGTGATGCCACACCATCTTCCATGGCCGCCTTGGCCACAGCAGGGGCAATCTTCACAATCAGCCGCGGATCAAAGGGCTTTGGAATGAGGTATTCCGGCCCAAAGCTTAAACCCTCCGTGCCGTAGGCGGCTGTGACCACCTCGGACTGCTCGGCCCGGGCAAGCTCCGCCACCACATGCACCGCAGCCAGTTCCATGGCACGGGTAATCGTGGTGGCCCCAACATCCAAGGCGCCCCGAAAGATAAAGGGGAAGCACAAAACGTTATTTACCTGATTGGGGTAGTCGGTGCGGCCCGTGGCAATAATGGCGTCACTGCGCACCGCCTTCACGTCTTCCGGAAGGATCTCCGGGTTGGGGTTGGCCAAGGCAAAGATCAACGGATTCGATGCCATCTTTGCCACCATCTCGGGCTTGAGCACGCCTCCTGCAGAAAGCCCCAAAAAGACGTCAGCCCCGGCGATAACATCGGCAAGTTTGCGGGCATCGGTGGGCTGGGCAAACCGCGCCTTCTCAGGATCCATGAGTTCGGTACGGCCCTCATAGACCACCCCTGCAAGATCGGTCACCCAGATATGCTCGCGGGGCAGACCCAGGTCGAGAAGCAGGTCCAGACAGGCCAGGGCCGCCGCTCCCGCTCCCGAGACCACCATCTTCACCTTTTTAATATCCTTACCCACTACCTTTAGGCCATTGACCATGGCCGCCCCCACCACAATGGCCGTGCCGTGCTGGTCGTCGTGGAAGACTGGAATCTTCATTCGCTCGCGCAGCTTGCGTTCGACATAGAAGCAGTCGGGAGCCTTGATGTCCTCAAGATTGACTCCGCCAAAAGTGGGCTCGAGTGCGGCGATGACCTCAACGAGCCTATCCACGTCTTTTTCGTTGACCTCAATATCAAAGACATTGATACCCGCAAACTTCTTAAAGAGTACCGCCTTGCCCTCCATCACAGGCTTGGCGGCCAGGGGCCCAATATCGCCCAGGCCGAGCACGGCAGTACCGTTCGTTATAACCGCAACCAGGTTGCCGCGAGCGGTGTAACGAAACGCATTAAGCGGGTCGCTCACGATCTCTTCGCAGGCGGCCGCAACGCCCGGCGAATAGGCCAAGGCCAGGTCACGCTGGTTGGTTAGCTGCTTCGTGGGCGTAACGGCAATTTTTCCGGGAACACCAGCCTCGTGGTATTCCAAGGCCTGCTTGCGAAAATTTGGGTCCATAGGAGCTCTGAGAATAAGGGTGAGGGACGAAGAAGAATTATGGGCTTTTAATCCGCGATGCGTGCGACGGATTTGGACGGCACAAGAAAACCCTGGGCCAGGAGTTCCACGCAGTGCAGCACATCTCGGCCTGCCAGGTCATGAATCTGATGGCGGCATGAGAAGCCATCGGCCACCAGAAGCGCATCGCGATCGGCCTTGCGAATCGCCGGCAGCAGAGAGTCTTCCGCCATGGCATGCGAAACCGTCTGGTAGCGCGCCTCATAGCCGAATCGGCCTGCCATTCCGCAGCAGCTCGCAGCAATGGTCTCTACGGCAAAACCCGCTGCCCGCAGCAGCCGCTCGGTGGCCGAAAACGCACCGAGTGCCTTCTGATGACAATGACCATGCAGCAGAACCCTCTGCCCTCGGGCAAGCGGCCCTTGGGCATCGGGGGCCTTCGCAGCAGCAATACGTCCGGCGAGCATTTCGCGATCAAGCCATTCGTCAATGAGAAACGTCTGCTGCGCGAGCCGATCTGCCTCGGGGCCTAGACCAAGAGATAGCCACTCGTCCCGCATCCCCAGAATGCACGAAGGCTCCAGACCGACCAAAGGAACCCCACGAGCAGCCGCTGGCGCTAAGGCCTGCAGCGCCCTGCGGGCCCGTTCGCGGGCCTGATCGATCATGCCTACAGACAGGGCCGACCGGCCGCAGCACACGGGCGTTTCGGCGGCAGCGCCCGACAGTGCAACGCGGTAGCCAAGCGAGCGCAAGAGCCGATAGGCAGCCTGTATAGGGCCGGGTGCGAATCCATCGTGAAAGGTATCTGCCCAGAGCACCAGGTCGCAGTCGGCAAGGCCTGCGTGGCTGACTTCGGAATCAGACAGATCTGCGAATGGCTGAGAGGACTGCCAGGCCGGCAGCCTTCGGCCGGCGGCGATGCCGGTGACGCGCTGCATCAGGCGGGCCAGGAGAGGGCTATGGTTACGCAGGTTCAGTGCTGCGGCAAGCCCTGGGATACGCCGTGCCCAGACCACCCAGTCGGGCAGCGCGGCAACGAGCCGGTCTTGCAGGGAAAACCCATGGCGCAGACCCCGCTGGTACTGCGCCTCGATCTTCATGCGGGCCATATCCACACCCGTGGGGCATTCGCGCTTACAGCCTTTGCATCCCACACACAGGTCCAAGGCCTGCGCCACCGCATCGCCCGCGATATCCTGGTCGCGCAGTTGACCGCTGAGCGCATGACGTAGGGTATTGGCACGGCCCCGCACAGAGTGCTGCTCCTCACGGGTTACGCGGTAGCTGGGGCACATGGTGCCGGCATCAAACTTGCGGCAATGGCCATTGTTGTTGCACATCTCCACGGCCTTGGCCAGGCCAAGCGTGGGGTCCTGGCCGCTTCCTGGCGGACCCACATAAATGCCCAGGCCAGCCTTGGGCCCTGGCCGTGCGGGGTCGTTTTCCACATTCCAGGCAGACCAGTCCAGCCCCGGCTGAATCGGGGCTAGGGCATAGTCAGGTCCGTAGCGAAAAAGCCGGCGGTCGTCCATTCGGGTAGACCGGACAATCTTGCCTGGGTTCATGCGATTGTCCGGGTCGAAGGCATCCTTTACCCGGTCAAAGGCCTGCGTGATCTTCGGCCCAAACTGCCATGCCACCCATTCGCTGCGCACGAGGCCATCGCCATGTTCACCCGAGAAGGCGCCCTTATATCGGCGAACCAGTTCCGCGGCCTCCTCGGCAATCGCCCGCATCTTCTGAGCGCCATCGCGGCGCATATCCAGAATGGGCCGCACATGTAGGGTCCCCACAGAGGCATGGGCATACCAGGTGCCCTGTGTGCCATGCCGCGCAAAGACCTCGGTGAGTGCTGCGGTGTACTCCGCAAGGTGCTCTAGCGGTACCGCACAGTCTTCAATGAAAGACACGGGTTTACCGTCGCCGCGCAAGGACATCATGATGTTCAGGCCCGCCTTGCGTACCTCCCACAAAGAGGCCTGGGCCTTAGGCTCAGTCATCTCCACCACACTGCCCGGCAGGCCTTCATCGGCCATGAGTGTCACCAGGTCGCGCAGTTGCCGATGCAGAAGCGCAGGGTCATCGCCGGCAAATTCCACGAGGAGCAGGGCCTCTGGCGTCTGGCCATCCGCAACAAGAACCTTTTGAATGACTGATGAAAAGGCGGCATTTGCCGCGCAGAGCTCAATCATGGTGCGGTCCACAAGTTCCACCGCCACAGGGCCAAGGCCCACAATCTTCTGCGTCACCGCCATAGCCGAAGAGAACGTTGGAAAGTTCACCACCCCCAAGACCTTGGCCTGCGGCAGCGGCGCAAGCGCCAGTTCGATTGCCTCAAAGCTTGCCAGCGTCCCCTCTGAGCCAACTAAGAGGTGCGCCAGATTAGGCAGACCATCTTCGGTATACGGGCGTTCGCCTTGGGGATAAAAGATATCCAGGTTGTAGCCGCCCACCCTTCGCAGCAGCTTGGGCCAGACGGCCGCCATCTCGGTACGAACCCCTCGGGCGATCAGAAAGAGCTGCGACACCAGACTGGACATGCGCTGTCCGGAGACCACCATATCGCCGCCATCACCAAACCGCGCGAATCGCGCGGCTGTGCCATCGGCAAGCACCGCATCAATTGCGGCCACGTTATGCACCATGTTGCCGTAGTGAAGCGACCGCGAGCCACAAGAGTTGTTGCCCGCCATCCCCCCAATCGTGCACTGGGCACCAGTGGAGACATCCACAGGAAACCATAGGCCATGCGGCTTTAGAAAGGCATTGAGATGGTCGAGCACCATGCCGGGCTCGACCTTTACCCGACGGGCCTGAGGGTCGAAAGCGAGTACGTCCCGCAGGTATCTGCTGGTATCGAGCACCAGCGCCTGGCCTACGGTCTGGCCACACTGGGATGTTCCTGCACCCCGTGGCAGCACAGGGATCTTGGCATCACGCGCCACATCCAGGGCGATGCGCAGGTCTGCCCGTGTCTTTGGTACTGCCACTGCCAATGGCATCTGCTGATAGATGGAGGCATCGGTGCTGTACCGGCCAAGGCTCGCAGGGTCACTATAGACTTCGCCCAGCATTTCTCTTTGCAGACGCTCCCAGAGGGCAGACTGGTGAGTGCGCAGAAGCGTGGCGCCAGAGAGAAATGCACGGCGTGATCGCTTAATGGGTTGTGCGGACACGGCCATGGACTATATTGTCCACGGATTCCATCCCCTAGAATGCGGGGAATACCAAGGAGATGCTATGCAGCGAGACCCCGAATACGCCACGTCCAGCCGCACCCGACTCAACCGGATCGGCCAAGGCCGGCATTTTCTGCAGATCCCGGGGCCATCGCCCGTGCCCGACCGGGTTCTTCGGGCCATCGATTACCCGGCCATCGACCATCGTGGGCCGGAGTTTCAGCAGCTCGCCCTGCGGGTTCTCAAGGGAGTCGGACCCATCTTTGGCACCACAGAGCCGGTCGTTATCTATTCGGGTTCGGGAACCGGCGCCTGGGAGGCGGCACTGATGAATACCCTGAGTCCTGGCGACACCGTGCTGATGCATGAGACCGGCCAGTTTGCCGGCCTGTGGAAAAGGCTTGCCGAGAAGCTTCGGCTCAAACCCGACTGCATCGCCTCGGACTGGCGCTCCCCCGTAGACCCGGGTCAGGTGGAGTCCCGACTGCGCGCCGATAGCCAGGGGGTCATTAAGGCAGTCTGCGTGGTGCACAACGAGACCTCCACCGGGGTCACCTCCGACATCGCGGCCATCCGCAAAGCCATGGACGCCGCGCGGCACCCCGCGCTGCTCATGGTCGATTGCGTCTCCTCCCTGGGGGCAATCGACTACCGGCACGACGAATGGGGGGTCGACGTCACGGTGGCAGGGTCACAGAAGGGGCTGATGCTGCCGCCTGGCCTTGGCTTTAACGCGGTCAGTGCCAAGGCCCGCGAGGCGGCCAAATCGGCAGGGATGCCCTGCGGCTTCTGGGACTGGGAAGACATCATTGCCACCAATGCCCAAGGCTTCTGGCCTACGACGCCCAATACCAATCTGCTCTACGGGCTTGCCGAGTCTATCGACATGCTTATGGAGGAGGGGTTGCCCCGGGTGTTTGCCCGGCATCAGCAGCTGGCCCTGGCCACCCGCACGGCCGCAGCGGTCTGGGGCCTGGACAATGTCTGCCAGCAGCCAAAGGCCTGCAGTCCGGTGGTAACGGCGCTGTTCATGCCGGCAAAGCCCGATGGCAACCGGCACGACGCTGATACCCTTCGCCGCGAGGCGCTGGAGCGTTACAACATTTCTCTGGGAACCGGCCTGGGGCGTCTCGCGGGCCAGGCATTTCGCATCGCCCACCTAGGCGACACCAACGCCCTCACAATTGTCGGGGCACTAGCGGCCGTGGAGATGACTTTGAAGGCCCTGAAAGTACCACATCAGTCTGGCGGCGTTCAGGAGGCTATGCAAGTACTTACTTAATCAGCCATAGCCAGAACACGGCCCTGCGACACAGCCACCAGCCTTTCCTGTTCCCGAAAAACCTTAGAGGGGTAGCTGCTTACCCCTTCGGCGCCCACGCCCACATAGGCCAGAAGCGCCGACTCTAAAGTGCGGAATCGGTCGAGATACTCGCGCACGATGGAGGTGCCTACCTGGATATTGGCCCAGGGCACCAGAGCCATGTCGAGTCCCCCGAGGGCGAGAAACTTCTCACTATGGACATGCGGCATCACCTGCATTAGGCCCTTAGCCCCCACGGAACTCTCTGCTACCGGATTAAATCGGGACTCGACGGCAATTACCGCAAGCACCAGATAAGGGTCAATTCGAAACTGGTTTCCCGCCTCAAAGGCATGCTGCACAATCTGCTCGGTTGGCGCGAGGGCAACCCGATAACGCCGGGCAATCCATCGGGCGGTGCGTGCTTGCTCGGCAGTAAGTACTGACTCAGACGGACGAAACAGCATATTATCGACCGGCTTTTCGAAGGCAGAGGCTGCGATCATCCACCAGCCCACAAGACGCTCTCGGCCAGCGGCTGAAAATAGCGTGGAATAGCCAATCAGGGCAAGGATGACAAAGCCAACCAGATAACGGTGGTTTCCTTGAAGGGGGGGAGGAGACGGGTATGTCATAGGGTTCATAAAAGACAGATCATGGACTTTTGGGTACTGAGACCCGCCTAGGGATATCCCGGTTCCCTCGTGGAATTTTCCCGGAGATGTCACAGTCCGATCATCATTCAGTGCTATTGTGCCGCCCTTTCCCACTTGGCCAGAAGAAGGAGCCCGTCATGCCCCTGGAGAAAAACGAAAACTATTTCGAGCTTACTGATGAAAACGATCGGGCCTCAGCCATCGAGACCCAGTTTAATGAAGACGCCCTGGAAGAGGCCCGCCGCCGCACCGCCCCCGAGACCAGCCCTGACTTTGACGGGGTGCACTGCATTGACTGCGGAGAGAAGATCATGGCGGCTCGGCTCAAACTAGGGAAAATCCGCTGTATCGACTGTCAGACACTTAAAGAAAAACAAAGCAGGTTCTTTGCGCATTGAATCTAGGGTAAACCCTCGATCTTGAAATAGGGGGCTGGCTCCCTTATTATTAGCACTCGAGGGTGATGAGTGCCAATAACTCAGTTCCGCTTGCCAACGGTGGTGTTAATGCCGCTTGGGCTTGAGCAGGAAATGAGCAAGCACTACGCATCCGTCTTCATTTTCTTCCAACCTCAAGTAAAACGGAGTAACTGACATGAAATTGCGTCCCTTGCACGATCGTCTGGTGGTAAAGCGCCTGGATAACGAGCGTAAAACCGCCTCTGGCATTGTGATCCCCGAGAATGCTGCCGAAAAGCCCGATCAGGGTGAGGTGCTGGCTGTAGGCAACGGCAAAATTCAAGAAGACGGCAAGCAGCGTCCGCTCGACGTGAAAGTCGGCAACAAGGTGCTCTTTGGAAAATATTCCGGCCAGAGCGTGAAAGTCGATGGCGAAGAGCTCTTGGTTCTGCGCGAAGACGACGTGATGGCAGTGATCGAAGGCTAAACAAGGCCTTGTCTCTTTACTTCCCTCTCAGACAAACGACTTAAAGGAGTTCTGTAATGGCTGCAAAACAGGTGTTATTCGGCGACGACGGTCGCGCCCGTATGGTCAATGGCGTCAATATCCTCGCCAACGCGGTAAAGGTTACGCTCGGCCCCAAGGGCCGCAATGTTGTGCTTGAGCGTTCGTTTGGCTCGCCCACGGTTACCAAAGACGGTGTCTCGGTGGCCAAAGAAATCGAACTCAAAGACAAGTTTGAAAACATGGGTGCCCAGATGGTGAAGGAGGTTGCCTCCAAGACCTCTGACAACGCCGGTGACGGCACGACCACCGCTACCGTTCTCGCCCAGGCCATCGTGCGCGAAGGCATGAAATATGTGGCTGCTGGTATGAACCCCATGGATCTCAAGCGCGGTATCGACAAGGCGGTGATCTCTATTACCGAAGAGCTCAAGAAGATCTCCAAACCCTGCACCACCACCAAAGAGATTGCCCAGGTGGGCTCGATCTCTGCCAACTCTGACCATGAAATTGGCGACATCATCGCCCAGGCCATGGAAAAAGTGGGCAAAGAAGGTGTTATCACCGTGGAAGACGGCAAGTCGCTTAACAACGAGCTCGATGTGGTCGAGGGCATGCAGTTTGACCGCGGCTATCTGTCGCCGTACTTCATCAACAACCCCGACAAGCAGGTTGCCGTTCTCGACAACCCGTTCATCCTGCTGCACGACAAAAAGATCTCCAACATTCGTGAGCTGCTGCCCGTGCTTGAGCAGGTAGCGAAGTCTGGCCGCCCCCTGCTCATAGTGGCCGAAGATGTTGAGGGTGAGGCCCTGGCCACTCTGGTGGTCAACAACATCCGCGGTATTCTGAAGACCGTTGCCGTAAAGGCTCCCGGCTTTGGCGACCGCCGCAAGGCGATGCTTGAAGATATGGCCATCCTCACCGGCGGCACAGTGATCTCCGAAGAGACTGGCATGACGCTGGAGAAGGCCACCCTGCAAGACCTCGGCCAGGCCAAGACAGTCGATATCGCCAAAGAGAACACCACCATCATCGATGGCGCCGGCGACTCCAAGGCCATCGAAGCCCGGGTCAAGCAGATTCGTGTGCAGATCGAAGAGGCCACCAGCGACTACGACAAAGAGAAGCTGCAAGAGCGCGTAGCCAAGCTGGCAGGCGGAGTTGCCGTGATTCGCGTGGGTGCTGCCACCGAAGTCGAGATGAAAGAGAAGAAGGCGCGCGTTGAAGATGCCCTGCACGCAACCCGTGCTGCCGTGGAAGAAGGTATTGTGGCTGGCGGTGGCGTGGCTTTCCTGCGCGCCCGTGCCAATGTCAAGGTCAAGGGCAACAACCCTGATCAAGAGGCCGGCATCAAGATTGTCATGCGCGCCGTAGAGGAGCCCCTGCGTCAGATCGTCTTTAACTGCGGCGAAGAGCCCAGTGTGGTAGTGGCCAAGGTGCTGGAGCACAAGGGCAACAATGGCTACAACGCGGCTACCGGTGAGTATGGCGACCTGCTCGACATGGGCGTGGTAGACCCCACCAAGGTGACCCGTATGGCCCTGCAGAACGCGGCCTCGGTGGCAGGCTTGATGCTTACCACCGATGCCATGGTCGGCGAACTGGCAGAAGACAAGCCCGCCGCTGGCGGTGGCATGCCCGGCGGTATGGGGGGCATGGGCGGCATGGGCGACATGGGCATGTAAGCTGCGGGTCTCCCCAAGAAGCGTTTTAACGCTCCTCCTCCTCCAAACGGCTGGCCTGCGAAGGCTGGCCGTTTTTTGGCCCAAGATCTGTGCTTTTGTTGCCCGCGGGCTGCCCATGCTGCGACGCCTTCGCAGGGGTTGCCCGGTGCACCCCAGAGTGGCATGCCACAATAGCCACTATGTCATTTATTCAGCGGTGTACCCAGGCCTGGTCGATTCGCAGCAGCATGCTCTGTGTGGGGCTTGACCCAGAACCCAGCCGCTACCCGAAAGAGTTCCAGAGCCGTCACTCCCACGAGGCCACCGAGGCCTTCTGTAAGGGCATCATTCAGGCCACGGCATCATATGCCTGCGCCTTTAAGCCACAGATTGCCCACTTCGCAGCCATTGGTGCAGAGGCCGTACTCGAACGGCTTAGCCAATGGTTCAAGACCGAATACCCAGACCATCTCTGGATACTGGATGCCAAGCGAGGCGATATTGGGTCCACCGCTCAGCACTACGCAACAGAGGCTTTCCAGCGCTATCGGGCCGATGCAGTCACGCTAAGCCCCTATATGGGCACTGATAGCCTGGAGCCGTTTCTCGGCTATGGTGATAAGGGCATCTTTCTGCTCTGCAGAACCTCAAACCCTGGGGGTGACGACCTGCAGATGCAGACACTCCAATCCGGTGAGCGGGTCTTCGAGCACATTGCCAGGATTGCGGCGCATCGCTGGAATACCCATGGCCAGACTGGTCTGGTCGTAGGCGCCACCTATCCTGCCGAGCTGGCCCGTGTCCGCGCGATCGCCCCGACCCTCCCTTTGCTGATCCCCGGCATCGGCGCCCAAGGGGGTGACCTACAGGCCACCGTTGCCGCCGCCGTAACGCCCACCGGCGGCATCTTCGTGAACTCCTCCCGGGTTATTCTGTATGCGAGTGCGGGAACCGACTGGCAGATGGCCGCAGCGCAAGAGGCCCGCAATACGCAGACCGCACTTCAGCAGGCTGCAGCCAGTCTAGATGCTCCCCGTGCATAGCCCCAGTAGCCCCAGTATCTCCAGCATTGCGGCGCAGCCCTCGGAACGCGCTAGCGTGTATGCCCTATTGCAGAAAGAGATCCGCCGTTTCTTAAAGGTTTCGATTCAGACCATCCTGGCACCGATGGTCTCTTCGCTTCTTTTTCTGGTGATTTTTGCCTTCTTGTTAGAAGGAAGGCTCGAGCCGTTCCCCGGGGTGAGTTATTCGGCATTTCTCGTTCCAGGGCTCGTGATGATGACGCTTCAGCAAAATGCCTTTGCCAACACCAGTTCCAGCCTCACCCAGAGCAAGATCACCGGTACGCTTATTTTTCTGCTGCTCTCGCCCATGCGCCCCTGGGAATGGCTGGTTGGCTACCTGGGCGGGGCTGTGGCCCGAGGCCTGGCCTGTGGGCTCGCGGTCTGGGCTGCCAGCCTCCCGTTTATCGATACCGGAATGTTTCACTGGGGATGGACGCTGACATTTGCTCTTTTGGCCTGCCTGATCATGGGATCCCTGGGAATCATCGCCGCGCTCTATGCAGAGAAGTGGGACCATGTTGCCGCATTCCAAAACTTTCTGATCAATCCCCTCACCTTCATGGCCGGGGTGTTTTATTCGGTGCATAACCTGCCGCCCGTCTGGCAGACCATTAGTCACTTCAATCCCTTCTTTTATCTCATCGATGGCTTTCGGTATGGCGTCTTCGGCCAGGCCGATGTCTCGCCGTGGTTTAGCCTTTCGGTAGCTATCACCGCCACTGTGGGGCTGCTAGTGCTTACCCATCAACTCATCGCCCGGGGCTGGCGTATCCGCCACTAGCCGCATGCCCGTCTCGCATCTGCTGCTGGCCCTGATCATCATGGCAGTCTGGGGGTTGAACTTCATCGCGATGCGTTGGGCGCTTGACGACGTCGCGCCGCTGACATTCGCGGCCCTGCGGTTCTCCATGGTGCTCGTGCCAATGATCTTTTTTGTGCCCCGGCCAAAGGTGCCTCTGCGACTGCTGCTTGGCTACGCCTCGAGCTCCTTTAGCCTGCAGTTCTGCCTTTTGTTTATTGCCGTAGCGATCAACATGCCCGTGGGACTCACTTCCCTGGTAGTGCAGGGCCAGGTATTTTTCACCATCGTTCTGGCCATGCTCATGCACCAGGATCGGCCCACTCGCTGGCAGATCATCGGCGTCTCGGTGGGCACACTCGGCATTGCTGCAGTGGGTGCCGACATTGGCCAGACCATGCCGCTGCTCGCCTTTATGGTCACAGTCTGCGCTGCCTTTTGCTGGGCAGTGGGCAATACCTTTGTCAAGGCGATGGGCCCAGTCGATGCCATTTCACTGGTGGTATGGGCCTCGCTAATTGCCGCCCTCACCCTGATTCCCATCTCTCTGGTCATTGAGGGCACAGCGCCCTGGGGCGTTGCCCTGCGGCTCCTGGCCCAGGGCGATCTGGTCTTCTGGGGCAGCCTGCTCTTTAACGCCTTTGGGGCGAGTCTTCTGGGCTACGGCGGCTGGTCCTGGCTGTTGCGCCGACACCCTACCGCGCTTGTTGCCCCTTTCACGCTGCTGGTGCCAGTCTTTGGGCTGGGATCGGCTGCAGTCATTCTGGGCGAAGGGCTGCTGCCAAGCAGCTGGCCAGGAATCATCATGGTCTTCATTGGTCTGGGCCTCACCCAGGTACGCGACCTACGATCTTGGCTCTTCTGGCGTCGCAGAGGCATCTAAGAACTGATGCATGGCCAGGTCGCGATAAAGCGGGCTCTGCTGTAGCAGCTCAGTATGGCTTGCCTGCGCAACCCGCCTTCCGGCATCGAGCACCAGTATCTGGTGCGCCTTGCGTACCGTGGAAAGCCGATGGGCCACCACGATGGCACTGCGCCCAGGCAGCAGTGCCTCTAATGCCTCTTGCACCGCGCGCTCAGACAGGGCATCCAGGGCCGAAGTGGCCTCATCCAAAAGAAGCACCGGTGGGTTGCGCAATACCGCACGGGCAATGGCCAGCCGCTGGCGTTGCCCACCAGAGAGGCGCAGGCCACGCTCGCCCAGAAAGGTATCGAAACCTTGCGGCAGCGACTGCAGAAAAGTATCGGCGTGGGCGGCCTGCGCTGCGGCGATTACCTCTTTATCGGTTGCCTCCAGACGCCCATAACGAATGTTTCCCCAGGCGTTATCGGAAAAAATTACTGGTTCTTGGGGCACGAGCCCGATGGCAGCCCGCACAGCGGTATGCCCCCAGTCGTCCAATGGCCGTTCATTCAACAGAATCTGACCGCACTGCGGCCGATAAAAACCCAGCAGAAGCTGCAGCACCGTTGATTTTCCGGCCCCCGACGGGCCCACCAAGGCAAAGGTCTGTCCCGCAGGCAGGTCAAACGAAAGATCGGCGAGGGCCCAGTGGTCTGGCCGCGAGGGATAGGCAAACCAGACGCCCACAAACCGAATGCGAATCGGGGCGAGCAGTTGCGGGGTCTGCTGGGGCGCCTGATCTGTTTTCACGCCCGGTTCTGCGGTCATCAAGACCACCAGCCGCTCCGTGGCCCCTGCCGCCCGTTGCAGGTCTCCCCAGACCTCGGCCAGCGCGGCAATCGAGCCGGCCGTCAATACCGCATACAGCACAAACTGGGCAAGCTGGCCTGCAGTCATGGTGCCTGCCACCACCTCACGAGCGCCTAGCCACAAGACAAAGACGATGACCCCAAAGGCCAAGACAATCGCCACCGCCGTGAGCAAAGAACGCGTGGTGATCCGGCGTCGTGCGGTGATAAAGGCATCTGCAACGGTCTTGGCATACCGCGCCTGCTCATAGGCTTCACGGCCATAGGCCTGTACGGTGGTCATGGCATTGAGCACCTCACCGGCCAGGGCGCTGGTATCGGCCACGCGGTCTTGGCTGTCTTTCGAGACGGCGCGTACTTTTCGGCCTAAAGCAAGCACCGGGAAAATGACCAGGACCAGCAAGACCACCATAAGGCCTGCCAGAAAAGGGCTTGTCAGCAGCATCATGGTGACGCCGCCGGCAAAGAGCACCAGGCTGCGCAAGGACAGGGAAACGCTCGTGCCGACCAGTGTCTGAACCAGTGTGGTATCAGCCGTGAGCCGCGACAAGACCTCGCCGGTCTGGAGGGTCTCAAAATAAGCCGGGGGCTGGCGCAACACCTGGGCATAGACGCGTTCGCGCAGATCGGCCACCACCCGCTCACCGAGCCAAGACATAAAATAAAACCGCAAGGCCGTTGCCACGGCCAGCACCAACGAGACCCCCAAGAGCGCTACAAAGGGCCTATGCAGCGCCCCGACGTGTTGCAGGCCTTGGTCTATGAGAAGCCGAAAGACATACGGCACAGAAAGGGTGGCAGCCGCCGCAAGTGCAAGGAAGAAAAAGGCCCAGAACCACTGAGACTTGTAGCCAGCAGCAATCCGCAGAACGGGCGCGAGGGCCCGAACAGCGGGCTTGGGCGCAGCAGCCCTCTGTTCATGCATGGGCTTTGCGCCAGCGGCTTGAGGCGCATTGGCCTGGCTTTGGGATGATGACACCGACAGAAAGACCTTCACGAGTGCAGGCCCGAAGGCCCAGGTAAGAGGAAAACAAAGACGCGATGCGATTATTATGAGGCCTCACCCAGCATGAGACTGTCGATACGAAAGCTTCCCCATGACCCAGCTACTTCTTGGACTCATCCTTTTTCTTGGTATCCACTCCATGCGAGTCTTTGCCGACGGCCTGCGCACGGCAGCGATTGCTCGTATTGGGCCACTGGGATACAAGGGCGCCTACAGTGTCATTTCAGTGGTGGGGCTCTTACTCATTATCTCGGGCTACCAGTTCGCCCGGGCAGAACCGGTGGTTCTCTACACGCCCCCGACGGGCATGGCGCATGCAGCCTCACTGCTCACACTTATTGCCTTCGTGCTGCTCGTAGCCGCCTACATTCCCGGCAACATCTTTCTCAAGAAGGTAAAGCACCCCATGACCATTGGGGTAAAGACCTGGGCCTTTGCCCATCTGCTGTCCAATGGAAGCCTAGCTGATCTGGTGCTTTTCGGCGGCTTTCTGGTCTGGGCGGTTCTTGTATTTCGATCGGCCCGTCGTCGCCCACCCGTCGAAAACCCGGGAATCACTGAGGTGCCGGCGGCGATTGCAGCCCAGCCGAGTTCGATCCTGGGAAGTATGCTCACCCTGGCTATTGGCGTCGGGGTGTGGGCCTGGTTTGCATTCCAGGGGCATGCGCTTCTCATCGGCGTGGCGCCTTTTGGCAGCGCGGGGCAGTAGCGTTCGGCAGCCAGGGCATCTGCGGTCAGGCAGGTAACTGCGCAGGGGGCGACCCAGGGGATACCGTGGTAGCGCCGTGGTGGCGCCGGGGTGGCGCACTAACTGGCTTGTTATACAATTCGGTCAATGGCGAATTAGCTCAGTCGGTTAGAGCGACGGAATCATAATCCGCAGGTCCGGGGTTCGAGTCCCTGATTCGCCACCACTTTTTTTCTAGTTCCCTACCCTCCCCCGTTTATTGCTCTAACCCACGCCCGTCGTGCGAAATGGGCGTGGAATTGCCCGTATCGCGAGGAATGCTCTTTAGCATGGTGCCTAGGCTTTCGGCGTTGCACTTTTCTCAACGCCTAGCGAAAGTCTGCCGCTATGCCAACTGTCTCTATCCATCCCGCTCGACTCATTGAAGACCTGCTTGCCTCGGCAGGTATTTAGATCAATGGCCACCGTCGCTGCGATATCCAGGTGAAAAGCGATCGGTTTTTCCAGTCGGTGCTTCGTCGCTGGTCACTCGGCTTAGGAGAGGCCTATATGGAAGGGCCTGGGTGCGAGGGTCTTGCCGCAGAGCCTGCAGCTTGGTAAGGTGTGGTTAAACCTTCCCTAACACCGTTTCCAAGACTCTGCCCTTTTGGGCTGCGAGGTAAACCACGATGAATGCGCCCCACACCCCTGCGCTGCACCCCGATTTTTCACCCGCTGCTTCTAGCCCCCATGAGGCTTCCGCCAACTGGCTGCCCTTTACCGCCAACCGGCGGTTTCAGACCACTGCCGCTGACCGCACCATGGTCTCGGCCCAGGGCAACTACTACACCAACGCCTCGGGCCACCGGCTGTTTGACTGCCTCTCGGGCATGTGGTGCTGCCCTGCGGGCCACGGGCATCCCAAGCTGGTAGAGGCCTTTACCCAGCAGGCCAAGACACTCGACTACGCGCCCGCATTTCAGATCAGTAACCCACAGACACTGCGGCTTGCCCAGCGCATCACCGACATGGCACCCAAGGGCATGGGCAAGGTCTTTTTTGTGAACTCTGGCTCCGAGGCCGTCGACACCGCGCTTAAGATGGCCCTGGGCTATCACCGCATGAAAGGGGAGGCCTCGCGGTTTCGCATGATTGGTCGGGAACGCGGCTACCATGGCGTGGGCCTTGGGGGCTTGGCCGTCGGGGGCATTCCCGCCAATCGTAAGATGTTTGGGCCGCTACTCATGCCCGGCACCGACCACCTGCGTCACCCCTGGAACCCAGAACAGATGGCCTATTCCAAGGGCCAGCCCGACTGGGGCGCAGACCTAGCCCTTGATCTTGAGCGGCTGGTGGCCCTGCACGATGCCTCATCGATTGCCGCTGTGATTGTGGAGCCCGTACAAGGTTCTACCGGCGTACTGGTGCCCCCCAAAGGCTATCTGCAGAAGCTTCGTGAGATCTGCACCAGGCACGGTATCTTGCTGATATTCGATGAGGTGATCACGGGCTTTGGCAGGCTCGGCACCCCGTTTGCCGCCCAGTACTTTGACGTGCAGCCCGACATGATCACCTTTGCCAAGGCGGTATCAAATGGGGTCGTACCCTTAGGCGGCGTGATTGTGCGCGACGAGATTCAACAGGCCTTTATGACCGGCCCGGAGCACATGATCGAGTTTTTCCACGGCTACACCTACTCTGGCCATCCCATGGCCACCGCAGTGGCCAATGCCACGCTCGACCTTTATGCCGAAGAAGACCTCTTTGCCCGGGCCCAAAAGCTCACGCCGGTTCTGCAAGAGGGTCTGCACAGCCTGAAAGGCACCCCAGGCATTACCGATATTCGCAATATTGGTCTCATGGGGGCCATCGATCTTGAGCCCGTGGCCGGTAAGCCCGGTCTGCGGGCGACTCAGGTCTTTGAAAAAGGCCTGCAGTCAGACCTGCTGCTGCGGTTTACCGCCGACACTCTGGCTTTTTCACCGCCCTTTACGGCAACCGAGTCGGAACTTGCCCAGATGATTGATTCGGTAAAGCGTCTCGTGACGCAGTAACCAGGTAGATACCCAGCAGAATGCCGATCCCCCCAACCAGATGAAAGAGTTGGGGGGGTTCGTTCAGAAGCAGCCAGCTCATTACCCCGGTGTACAGGGGCCCCAGATAGAGCACCATGGCGGTTTTTGCGGCGCCCAACTCGCGCTGCATAAAGGAATACGATAAGTAGGCCAAAAGCCCCGGAAACACGGCCGCAATAACCGCAAGCCAAAGGCCCTGCCCGGTAAGGTTCCAGCTATCGAGCAGCACCGCCTCTAGGGCGGTCATTGGCAGCAGCACCAAGACCCCACCCAGAGTCATTACGAGCAGGCGGCCCATCGGTGAAAACCGACTCTTGCGGGCTTTGAGCCGAATGGAATAGACCGTCCAAGAAGTCGCCGCTGCAAGAACCCAGAGGTCGCCCACAGAAAAAGTATCGGGAGAAATACGCTCGGGCCGCCCCTGGCTTACGATCCAGACCATGCCCAGCAGGGCCATCACCACCCCAAGCGCCTGCCGCACCGAAAAAGACTCGCCAAGCGCCCAGACCGAGACTGCAGCAATCATGACAGGCGATAGGGCATATAAGAGCCCGATATTCACAGCCGAGGTGGTCTGCCCGCCAATGTAGACAAAGGCACCACAGATCCACATTCCCAAGGCCCCCATAATCAGGGCATCGACCACCTCCTCTCGGGTTAAGGGCCAGCGCTGACGAATCTCCACCCCCGCCATGAAGAGCAGGGCAAGTCCCACCAAAGACCAGCGCAAGAGCGCCAGCATGTGCGGCTCGATCTCGCCCGGGGCCTTACGGGCAACATAGTAGTTCATGGTCCAAAAGGCCGGCGTGGTCCATACCAGAATCAGGGCCGCCTTTAGGCGCCAGTTGGTTTGCGGCAGATCAAGACTATTCATAAGAAAATAGCCCATTCTAATGACGTCACCACCATATCCCTTGCGGCCCGGCATCGCGTCAAGAGCCTAGCCCTTACCTGTCACCGTTAGCGCCCTCCTGTAACACGCTCTTTATTATGAAAAAGTCCAACCCCGTTGCTCAAACCCCCACCACAAACACTCCCCAGAGCGCCACATCCTTTGCGGGCCAAGACCCCTCTAACGCAGCGCAGGCCGCCCACCCCTGGCATGCCCATTCCGCAGGCGATGCCCTTACACGACTCAATTCGCAAGACCTCGGGTTAAGCAGCAGCGAGGCAGACCAGCGTCTGCAGAAATACGGGCCCAACCAGCTGTCGATGGCTGAGGGTCCCAGCCTTGTCCAGCGCATCTGGGCCCAGATCAACAACATACTCATTCTGGTGCTGCTCACAGCAGCAGCCATCACAGCCCTTATTGATCACTTGCTTGATTCGGGTGTCATCCTGGCTGTCGTAGTGCTCAATATCACTATTGGGCTTCTGCAAGAGGGCAAGGCCGAAAAGGCGCTGCAGGCGATTCGCAAGCTCCTGGCCCCGCACGCAGTGGTATGGCGTGATGGTCGCCAGCAGGACATTGCGGCGGCGGAACTGGTTCCCGGCGATGTTGTGCTGGTGGCCTCGGGCGACAGCATTCCCGCAGACCTGCGTTTTCTGCGCGTCACCAACCTTCAGGTCGATGAGTCTGCCCTCACAGGCGAGTCGGTGCCGGTGGTCAAAAACGAGGCCGAGGTGGCCGCTGACGCGCCTCTAGGGGACCGGTTTTGCATGGGGTTTGCGGGCACCCTCGTCACTCAGGGCCAGGCCAAGGGCATTGTGGTGGGTACCGCCGGCCAGACCGAAATGGGGCGCATAGGACTGCTTCTTGAAACAGTGGAGTCCAACGAGACGCCCCTAGTGCACGATATGGCTGTACTCTCGAAATGGCTCACCGGGGCCATATTGGCCATTGCAGGGCTGCTCTTTGTCTACGGCGTCTGGCTCATGGGCAATCCCGGGGCAGATATGTTTCTGGCAGCTGTGGGCTTGGCGGTGGCCGCAATCCCCGAGGGGCTTCCTGCCATTATGACCATCACCCTGGCTATTGGCGTGCAGCGTATGGCGGCCCGTCGGGCGGTGGTGCGAAGGCTGCCTGCCGTGGAAACCTTGGGCGCGGTTACCGTTATCTGCTCGGACAAGACCGGCACCCTCACCCGCAACGAGATGACCGTTCAGTCGGTAATTCTTGGCGACGAACAGTTTGCAATAACCGGTGTGGGCTATGCGCCCGAAGGCCAGATACGAATCACGGCGCAGACCGCCGAAGCAGTCGATACCACGAACCTTTCCATGCCCGCGCCTGGTGCTGACTCCAATGCCCGTGCTGTCGATGAGAACCACTCCCTTGCCGTAAAGACGCTCGTTCATACCGCAGCCCTATGCAACGACGCAGGCCTGTTGCAAGACAAACACGGCCAGTGGCAACTGGCAGGAGACCCTACCGAAGGTGCGCTGATCACCCTGACCATGAAGGCCGGCATCTCGCATGAGGAGCTCCTGGCCCGTCGTCCACGGTGTGCGGCGATTCCGTTTGAGTCTGATTTTCGGTATATGGCCACTGCCCATCCCCTGACCAGTGCGGACGACCCCGCAGATGTCAACCCCCATGCCTGTGAAATTTTGCTCAAAGGGGCTCCGGAGCGCATTCTGGATATGTGTATCGACCAGCTGCAGTCTAATGGGGAAGCGGTGCCGCTAGATGCGGGCTTCTGGCAGGAGGCCATTGCCCGGGAGGCACGGGCAGGCAGACGGGTGCTGGCCTTTGCCAAATGCACGATGGACCATATTCCTGATCAGCTTGAGCGCACCCATGTCACCCAAGGCCTTACCCTTGTGGGGCTGGTTGGCATTATCGACCCGCCCCGCACCGAGGCCATTACTGCGGTTGGCCAGTGTCAGACCGCAGGCATTGCGGTCAAGATGATTACCGGCGACCATGCGCTTACCGCAACGGCCATTGCCGGACAGCTTGGGCTATCGGTCGGGCGACCGGCGCTGACCGGCCCAGAGATCGAGACCCTGTCTGATGGTCAGTTGCAGGAAGTGGTGAAGGATACGGCCGTCTTTGCCCGGGCCAGCCCCGAGCACAAGCTTCGACTGGTTCGGGCCATGCAGGCCAATGGCGAAGTGGTGGCCATGACCGGCGATGGCGTGAATGATGCCCCTGCTTTAAAGCAGGCCGATGTGGGCGTAGCTATGGGCCAAAAAGGTACTGAGGCCGCCAAGCAGGCCGGCGAGATTGTGCTGGCCGATGACAACTTTGCCTCGATTGCCCATGCAGTAGAAGAGGGTCGCACCGTCTACGACAACCTGCGCAAGGTGATTACCTTTCTGCTGCCCATTAATGGCGGAGAGTCTATGGCCATTGGCGCGGCGATTTTATTGGGCCTTGCGCTCCCCATCATGCCCGCGCAGATTCTCTGGGTGAATATGGTGAGCTCCGTGGGTCTGGCCCTGGTACTGGCCTTTGAACCGACAGAGCGTGGCGTTATGCAGCGACCGCCCCGCAACCGCCATGCCCCCATGCTTTCGTCGTTCCTACTCTGGCGCATTGGGCTGGTCTCTACCCTTTTCGTCAGTGGCGTCTTTAGCCTCTATTACATTTCCCTGGCTCAGGGCGCTTCGTTAGAAGAGGCACGCACCGTGGCAGTCAACACTCTGGTGGCCATGGAGATCTTTTATCTTTTTAGCGTGCGCTATCTCAAGTCACCATCGTTTACCATGCAAGGCGTCAAGGGCACGCCAAAGGTTCTCATGGCAATTGCGTTTGTCGTGGCCGCGCAGCTTGTCTTTACCTATGCGCCCTTTATGCAGAAATGGTTTGGTACCTCACCGCTTAGCCTCTGGCAGTTGTTTGAGGCGGCGATCGCGGGGGTGGTGGTGCTCGTTATTCTTGAGATCGAAAAGACCCTGTTGCGGCGGTTTCATTTGCAGGAAAACCAATAGTTCATGTGGCGAAAGCTCTTGCGGAAAGATAAGTAAAAGATGCAACCGACATCAGTTATCGGGCTTTCCCTCAAAGAGCTCGACACCCCAAGCCTCATCGTCGATCGGCCTGCCCTGCTGCGCAACCTTGCGCGGCTCATGGATTCGGTAAAGGGCACCCGCGTGCGGGTGCGGGCCCATGCCAAGAGCCATAAATGTCCGGCACTGGCTCAGCTACAGATACAGCATGGGGCGGTGGGCATCTGCTGCCAGAAGGTCAGCGAGGCCCAGGTCTTCGCCCAGGCGGGCATTCAAAACATCCTTGTCTCTAACGAGGTGGTTGGGGCAGCTAAAATTTCCCGACTTCTCGCGCTTGCCCAACAGGCCGACCTTACCGTGTGTGTCGACCATGTCGATAACGCGCTGGCGCTCAGCCAGGCCTTCGTGCGGGCCGGTGTTCGGAACAACAAAACAGCCAGTGCCAGCCGCCAAGGACATGGTGGCGTGGTAACGCCGCTTAAGGTCTTGGTAGAAATCGATGTCGGCCAGGGACGTTGTGGCGTACCGCCTGGGGCACCGGCTGTGGCCCTTATTCAAGCAATTACCCAGATGCCGGGGCTGTCGTTTCAGGGGCTGCAGGCCTACCACGGCACGGCGCAACACCTCAGGCTACCCTCCGAGCGTAGAGCCGCGATTGACAAAGCCTGCGCCCAGGTGCGAGACACCATCACACGCCTTCAAGCGCTTGGCATCGCCTGCCCTATTGTTGCTGGTGCCGGCACCGGCAGCTATCTGCTAGAGGCTGGCAGTGGCATCTACAACGAGATCCAGCCCGGGTCTTATGTCTTTATGGATGCCGACTATCAGCGCAATCAGGCGAAAGATAATCAGGCGCAAGATAATCAGGCGCAAGAACATCCAGTGGAAAATTTCCGGGGGCAACACGCTGGCCCCACCAGCGCCGAGTTCGAGCAGAGCCTTTTTGTCTGGGCGGGCGTTATGAGCCGCCCCACCCCCGAGCGCGCAGTGGTCGATGCCGGTCTAAAGGCCTTTAGTGTCGATTCCGGACTGCCCCAGGTCTACGGCCTGCCCGGGGTGGAATATATAAAGGCATCCGATGAGCATGGGGTTTTGCGCATTACTACCGAAGGTACCGTGCTCAATGGCATACCAAGCGGCCAGACCATAATCGGTCAGCAGACCAGCGGCACCCCTATTGGCAGCCAATCCCCGTATGGCACCAACCTAAAGCTAGGCGATAAGCTACGGATTGTTCCCGGCCATTGCGACCCCACCGTAAACCTTTATGACCAGTTATTCGTGGTGGAAGACGATATGGTGGTCGATGTCTGGCCGATTGCCGCGCGCGGGGCGCTCTACTAGATTATTCAAATACCTCGGCCCGCGACAGCGGCAGGGCAGTCTGGTCTTTCAGGGCCAGCATGGGAGGCATTCCCAGGTCTGGCCAGGCAATGGCTAGCGCGGGGTCATTCCACAGCAGGCTGCGTTCGTGGGCCGGTGCGTAGTAGTCGGTGGTCTTATACAAAAACTCTGCAGCGTCGCTTAAGACCAGAAAACCATGGGCAAACCCCGGCGGAATATAGGCCATCGACTTGTTCTCAGCAGACAGAACGACCCCAACCCACTGACCAAATCGCGGAGACGATCTACGAATATCTACAGCAACATCAAACACAGACCCACTAACCACCCGCACGAGCTTTCCCTGGGGCTGCCGCAATTGGTAGTGCAGCCCGCGCAGCACACCCTTTGCAGACCGGCTATGGTTGTCCTGCACGAACTCAAGATCAATGCCGCTTGCCTGGGCGAAATCGCGCCGGTTAAAGCTCTCGAAGAAAAACCCACGGTCATCGCCGAACACTTTTGGCGCGATAAGCAATACCTCGGGGTGCGATGAGGGGCTAACGGTATAGGGCATTCCAGAAACACTCTCTAAACGGTAAACACAGCGATAAGTACACCACCGAATTAGTGCTAAGCCTTGGGGAATACACAAACAATTAGCCGCGCACGAGCCCTAAGAGATACTGACCATAGCCATTTTTGGCCAAAGGCGCAGCCAAGGCCTGTAAGGCTTCGGCAGAAATCCATCCCTGAGAAAAAGCAACCTCCTCTGGGCAGGCCACCATAAGACCCTGCCGCTTCTGCAAGGTGGCAATAAAGCTCGCGGCATCCAAAAGACTATCGTGGGTACCGGTATCGAGCCAGGCATAACCACGCCCCATAACCTCTACATTGAGCATACCCAGACGCAGGTACTCTCGATTAAGGTCGGTAATCTCGAGCTCGCCCCGGGCAGATGGGCGAATAGTAGCCGCGATATCGCAGACCTTGCTGTCGTAAAAATACAGCCCAGTAACGGCATAGTTACTTTTGGGAACCTGGGGCTTTTCTTCAATCGTTACCGCGCGATTATGCTGATCAAACGAAACCACCCCATAACGTTCTGGATCAGTCACATGGTAGGCAAAAACCGTTGCCCCTGCTTCTGTGCTATTCGCGCTGCGTAACTGACGCACAAGATCGTGGCCGTAAAAGATATTGTCTCCAAGCACAAGTGCAGATGGGCCACCAGCCAAATAATCGCGCCCTATGAGAAAGGCCTGTGCGAGACCATCTGGCGAAGGCTGCACCTCGTAGCGAATAGACATTCCCCATTGACTACCATCCTTAAGTAACTCGGCAAACCGCGGCGTATCTTGGGGTGTGGAAATGACCAAAATATCCCTGATGCCAGAGAGCATAAGAGTGGTTAGCGGATAGTAGATCATGGGCTTGTCATACACCGGCATGAGCTGCTTGCTAACCGCCTGGGTAACAGGAAATAGCCTTGTTCCAGAGCCACCTGCAAGGATAATGCCTTTACGGGTCATTTTGATCTACCTAAAAAATTGTTTTAAGCCCCTATTATAAGGACGCACACTGAGTTGTTAATTACGAAATGGGTTGCACAAAAAACAAATATGGGTTTATCATGACGGCTTGCGCACGAACCTTTGTAACTATGATTCGTGTTGGTATATTTTAAGCTTATAGCCATTTAATATTGGAGCTCTTATGGCCTCATACTCCGAACTCGTGCAACAAATATCAGACCTGCAAAAACAGGCAGAAAAGCAGCGTAAAGAAGAATACAGCTCAGTGGTGAAGTCCATTAAAAGGCAGATCGCCGAATATGGTATTACTGCTGACGAACTAGGGTTTTCTGCGGCCAAGGCCCCCTCTAAACGCGGCCGTAAGCCCGGTGCAAAATCAGGCGTCAAGGCTAGTAAGCCCGCTCGCAAGGCACGCGCCAAGCGGGCAAATGCAGGCCTTAAAGTGGCGCCAAAGTATCGCGATTCGGCTTCCAACAATACCTGGACAGGCCGGGGCAAAATGCCCCGCTGGCTTGTACAGGCCACAGCTAATGGTAGAACCCTGGAATCTTTTTTAATTCCCGCCTCAGCGTAAACTAGTACCTGCCCCTCAAGGTGCCCCTTGCCATGTCACAATGGCAAGGGGTTTATTTTTTGGGGAGTAACTGCATGATTTTGGTCACAGGCGGCGCCGGTTTTATCGGCGCAAACTTTGTTTTGCGATGGATAAAAGAGTCGTCAGAGCCGATAATTAATCTTGATGCCCTCACCTACGCCGGCAACCCCGAGAATATCGCATCGCTCTACTCTGAGCCCCGCCATAGCTTTATCACGGGCAATATCACAGACCGAGACCTCATCGGACGTGTATTCAATACCTATCGCCCCAGAGCAGTCGTGCATTTTGCGGCAGAGTCCCACGTTGACCGCTCTATTCATGGGCCCGAGGCTTTTATTAATACCAATGTTCAGGGTACCTTTGTTCTGCTGTCTGAGGCGCTTCAGTTCTGGAGGCAGTTATCGGGGGAAGAGCAAAAGTATTTTCGTTTTCTGCATGTGTCTACCGACGAGGTCTATGGCAGCCTAGGGCCAACAG
>VGHK01000019.1 GCA_016868305.1 Betaproteobacteria bacterium
GGCATGCGGCGGTGGCGACCCCAGCCTGGGGGTCGCTGGCGAGCTGCTGGGCAACGCCTGCAAGCAGCTGCGGTGGCATCAGGGGTTCATCCCCCTGCAGGTTGACGATGATCTGGTCATCCGGTGCCCCAGCCTGGCGCGCAACCTCGGCGAGCCTATCTGTGCCGGTAGGATGATCCGGGGCGGTCAGCATCACTTCGATGTGCGGAGGTGTGGTGGCTGACGTAATGGTCGGCGCAGCCGTGGCTGGCAGAACTTCAGGCCCAGATGCTTGCGCGAAAGCAGGCGGGATCCCCAGCCCGCCACCTTCTGCGGCGCGTCTTACGGTATCGAAAATCTCCTGGTCATCGGTGGCCACAATCACCCGACGCGCCCCGGACTGCACTGCCACCGAGGCTACCCAGAGCACCATGGGCCAGCCGCAAAGGTCTGCCAGGGGCTTGTCGGGAAGACGGCTGGACCCCCGTCGGGCCGGAATACAGACCCAGAAGTCAGCGACTGCGCTAGGCGTCGGTGTTGACATTGGCCACGCCGATTTCAGGCACTGCTATGGCCTCTTCCTCAAGAAGGTGGGCGATACCATCGACCACCGGATAGCCCAGGCGCTCGGCCGGGCAGAGCAGCATCTGTCTGCCGGGGGCCCACTGCAGGCTACCGTGGCAGCTGGGGCAGACGAGAATCTCAAGCAGTTTGCCGTCCATGGGCGGTGTTCCTTTTCGTAGTCTGATGCGTGGCGAGCTCGGCAATCCAGGGCTCTGGCAGCGGGGCATTAAGCTGCTGGGCCCACCAGTGCCTGCCAAAGCCTGCCAACAGACTGCCAAGGTCTCCTGCGGGCGAGTCGCGCGAGAGGCAGGCGCTGCGAGTCTCCCAGGCAAACTTTACCGCATCTTTTTCGGTCATCACCAGCGTGGGGGGATCGGTCTGCGCATGGCCCATTTTCCAGCGGAGAACGGCTGGCAGGATCTCTTTGGCATGGTCTGGCAGGGTGATGGTATCCAGAAGGCTGAGCCCTTGGCTGCATAGTTGCTCGAAAAAAAGGTCTGGCTGGGCGATGCCAGCGATGGCCAGATAGGGGCCTGGGGGAGGCCGGTCTCGTACCTCGGGCTGCGGCGGCCAGTCGCCCCAGGCAAACCCAAGCCAGTCGCCGGGATCTCGTCTGCGGGCGATGCGTTGGGGTGGGTCAGCCGCAAACGGCTGGAAAATTGGCTCTAGGTCTTGCGCTTCCGGGGCAATGATGGCCTGGGGTTTATGCGCCGCTTCAGGGGGCCATGGCCCCCGAAGCGGGCCATCCGGCAACACCCGGCCATTGCCATGGCCACGGGAGTCGAGCACCAGCAGTCGAAGGTCGGGGCATAGGCTTGTCTGTGACAGACCATCGTCCAGAATCCAGAGATCGGTCTGCGGATGCTGCCTGAGCAGTTCCTCAGCCGCCTGCAGCCGGTTGGCTCCGATGCCAACCGGACAGCCCGACCGCCAGGCCATGAGCCAGGCCTCGTCGCCCACGTCTGCCGGGTCGGCCTCCGACAGGTCTGCACTTGTAAGCACCCGCACTCCAGAAAGAGCTTTTCCGCTGGACTGCCCAAGACTGGCTGGCAGGATTCCGGAACCAAGCCGGTAGCCGCGGGTAAGGATGGCAGGAGACCGCCCGTGGGCGCGTAACGCCTGGGCAAGCGCGATACAGATGGGCGTTTTTCCGGCGCCACCCGGGATCCAGTTTCCCACTGCGATGGCGATTCCTGAGGGTGCCCTCGGTGCGGCGCACTGTTTCTTGCCGCGCCGCCTGGCCTCCCAGCGGGTAAGCCGGGCGGCCAAGGGCAGCAGGGGCTCGGCGAGCCACCAGAGTAGTCTGCTGAGGTTTTTTGCTCTTCGCTGCCGAATGGATAGCAGCCGGCTGACCGGTCTGCCGAAGTCGTCCTTCCATGGGTTAGGATGGAGCGGTCCAAACCATCTCTCCCAGAGGCGGCTGGCCAGCTGCCGTGCAACAAACGCGGTCACCGACGGCAGCATGAAAAGCCTGTGGATAACTCTGTGGAGAGTTCTGGCGTGCGCCTGATGCAAGCGCCCGGGCGGCTGCGCGCCCGACTTGCAAAAGGGTGCCGAACTGCGGTAGACGGCTGCCGGACTTTCACTGTAATTTTTTTAATCATTAAAAATCAATAATTTATGTATCATTATGCGGATATCCAGCGGACGGCGGCAGTCAAGGCCCCGTCGTCTCGCCAATTTCCTACTGAAACCCCCGGTATAACGGGCGCTGTGGAGAAGTCATCACATTCTAGCCCTGCAGGCAAGCCATTTTGACCGACCAAGACCTGCCGCTATTGAGTGTTTCCGGGCTAAATCGCCTGGTCGCCCAGGCGATTACTCAGAAATTTCCCCTGGTGCGGCTCAATGCCGAGCTATCTCAGGTGGTGCAGGCCGCCAGTGGGCACTGGTACTTTACCGTGAAGGATACGCAGGCAAGCCTTCGCGCGGTGATGTTTCGCAAGGAGGCGGCTCAGTTGGCATTTCGGCCCGCTGAGGGTATGCAGGTTTCGCTGCGTGTAGCGCCGGGCCTGTATGAGCCGAAGGGCGAGTTTCAATGCCGCATTCTGGCTATGGCCCAAGAGGGGCAGGGGTCTTTGTTTGAACGGTTTCAGCGGCTGAAGAGCCTTCTTGCTGCCGAAGGGCTTTTTGACCCAGCCCGCAAGAAGCCTTTTCCGCAGCGGGTGAGGCGCATAGGGCTGATCACCTCGCTGGGGGCCGCGGCCTTTCGCGATATTTTGGTGACACTGGGCCGGCACGCGCCCCGAATACCCGTGACCGTGTTCCCGTCTCTGGTACAAGGGGCAGATGCCCCGGCTGCCCTTCTCAGTGCCCTAGGGCGGGCGGCCAATGCCCCGATTGACCTTCTGGTGCTGGCCCGTGGGGGAGGCAGTCTCGAAGACCTCTGGGCCTTTAACGACGAGCGCCTGGTAAGGGCGCTGGCTGGCTTTCCAGTCTACACCGTCTCCGGGGTTGGCCACGAGACAGACTTCAGCCTCTCAGACCTTGTCGCAGATCACCGTGCGGCCACCCCAACGGCTGCGGCCCTATGGGCAAGCCAGCGCGAGCAGGAGGCCTGGCAGTGGCTTGGGGAGACTCTCCATCGGCAGTCCCGGGCCATGCAGCGGCGGCTGGCTGTAGCGCAGCAGCAGCTCGATCGGGCGGGGCTATCCTTGCCCAACCCAAGGGCAAGGCTGGCCCTTCAGAAAATGCGTTGGAGTCGTATGGCGGGACTCTTCATGACCCTGGGAAAAAACCGTATCCAGAGCGAACGCAGCCGCCTTGAGGTTCTCGGAGGGCGGCTTGCAGCGCTTGATCCCATGGCCGTGCTTAGCCGTGGCTATGCCCTGGTGCTTGACGACCAGGCGGGGCCGGTGAGCTCCGTTCAGGGCCTGACGGTGGGCCAGCCGGTGGCTTTGGCCTTCGGCGATGGAAAAGCCCGCGCGTCGATTACGGAAATCAGTCAGGCTGAGGGCAAACCCGATAAGCCATCGCGCCCATAGCGCGCCCGTTGCGTCGATAATGTCAAATTATCTCTCTACGAACTGTGGCCTGCGGGTCAGTTCGTGGCCCCATTTCTCAACCCTTCGGAGATTCCAGTATGGAACATGCTCTTCCTGCTTTGCCCTATGCCATGGACGCTCTGGCGCCCCATATTTCCAAAGAGACCCTGGAGTACCACTACGGCAAGCATCACCAGGCCTATGTGACAAACCTAAATAACCTAATTAAGGGTACTGAGTTCGAGTCTGCCGGGCTTGAGGATATTGTGCGCAAGTCCTCGGGCGGCGTTTTTAATAATGCTGCGCAGGTCTGGAACCACACTTTTTATTGGCACTGCCTCTCGCCCAAAGGCGGTGGCGCGCCCTCCGGTGCACTGGCCCAGGCAATTGCGGCCAAATGGGGCAGTTTTGATGGCTTTAAAGAGGCCTTTACCAAAAGCGCCATCGGTAACTTTGGCTCAGGCTGGACCTGGCTGGTGAAGAAAGCCGATGGCAGCCTGGACATTGTCAACACAAGTAACGCGGCAACCCCGCTTACTACGAGTGATAAGCCCCTTATGACCTGTGATGTCTGGGAGCATGCCTACTATGTGGACTACCGCAACCGTCGCCCCGACTACCTTGGCGCCTTCTGGTCGCTGGTGAACTGGGACTTTGTTGCCACGCAGGCCGCCTAAAAGGCCAAGCTGCACGTCGGCGCCGGGCTAGCGTCGGTCGGGAATACCGCGTACCCGGTCTCCCGGCCCGACCCCGTTTCTGGCGAACCATCCCTGGCGGGTCTCGACTGCGTAGCGAGCGGGCCGCGTGGCGCAGTGTGCGGTGTCTGAAAAGGGCGTCATATCGGCGAGGTTGATAATCTTTCCTGAGGCGTCAATGAAGGCCACCGAAAGGGGCAAAGGGGTGTTTCGCATCCACATGCAGTGACGCTCGGCCTGGTCAAAGATAAAGAGCATCCCCTGGTCCGGCCCGAGATCGGTCCGGTACATAAGGCCGCGGGACCGCAGCTCTGGGGTGTCCGCAAGCTCCGCAGCCAGTCGTCTTCCCGCCAGTGTGAGCTCTACTACCCCCTGGCTGGGACTGGGGCCGCTTGTGCTGGCGTGCGCCTGGTTTAGGCTCCAGACCGTCTGTCCAAGGGCCTGGCGACCTATCGTTATGATCAGCCATAGGGCGAGAAAGGCTACCGCAAGACGAAGCATGAGGTGTCGTCTGCCCGGCCGAACCCGTAACATCATATTCTCCATGAGGCGCGAGCATACCGCGCAATAAAAAAAGCGGGCCCCGTAAAAACAGGCCCGCTTTGGCAGATAAGCGAAAGAATACTGAAATTACTTTTTCTTGCAGTCTGCGTGGTCTTTGTTTTTCGCGTCTTTGCAGTCAACCGCAGGCTTTTGCGCGGGGTTGGCAGGCGCGGTTTGAGCGATGGTCACAGCGCTGAAAAGGCCAAGCGTTACAGCAGCGATCAGAGTTTTCATACGTTCCTCGTAGTAGTAGAAGTAAATACGGCCGATAAAGCGCCGCAGTCGCACTATAGGCCGTTCTTTTTCGCTTTTGTGGCTCTAATTGTTTGAATATTCAGGAAAAATTTATTTGTCGCCAGATTTATAAAAATTTTTCCTAAAATATAAAAAGCGCTGTACAGGCTCGGCAGCAGGCGGCTAGGGACGAGGGGCTGGCGTAAAATTACAAAAAAACAAGATTTTCCACCTTCCCTATGAGGAGACGTTCGCGTGTCTAGCAAAATCGTAGTGCCCAGCCGGGGCCGAAAAATTACGGTAAATCCCGACTTTTCCTTAAATGTTCCTGATGAGCCGATCATTCCTTACATCGAGGGGGACGGCACGGGCATTGACATTACGCCGGTCATGATTAAGGTGGTGGATGCCGCTGTGGCGAAGGCCTACGGTGGAAAGCGCAAGATTTCCTGGATGGAGATCTTCTGCGGCGAAAAATCCACCCGTGTTTATGGCCCGGATGTCTGGCTACCCGATGAAACCCTTACCGCCCTGAAAGACTATGTGGTGTCTATCAAGGGCCCCCTGACTACCCCGGTGGGGGGCGGTATTCGCTCGCTCAACGTGGCCCTGCGTCAGCAGCTTGACCTCTATGTCTGTCTGCGCCCTGTGCGTTACTTTACCGGGGTGCCAAGCCCCTTAAAAGAACCCGAAAAGACCGACATGGTGATCTTCCGCGAGAACTCCGAGGACATCTATGCGGGCATCGAATACGCCGCCGAGTCTGCCGAGGCCAAAAAGCTCATCGACATTCTGCTCAAAGATTTTGGGGTGAAGAAGATTCGCTTTCCCGAGACCTCGGGCATAGGCATAAAGCCGGTGTCACGCCAGGGCACTGAGCGCCTCATGCGTAAGGCCATGCAGTACGCAATCGATAACGACAAGCCCTCGGTCACCATCGTGCACAAGGGCAACATCATGAAATACACCGAGGGCGGCTTTCGTGACTGGGCCTATGCGCTGGCCCAGAGAGAATTCGGCGCCCAGCTGGTGGATGGCGGCCCATGGTGCAGCTTTAAAAATCCTAAGACCGGAAAAGAAATCACCGTCAAAGACTCCATTGCCGATGCCTTCTTGCAGCAGATCCTGCTGCGCCCCGCCGAATACAGCGTGATCGCCACCCTGAACCTCAATGGCGACTATGTATCTGATGCCCTGGCCGCGCAGGTAGGGGGAATCGGCATTGCGCCAGGGGCGAACCTATCGGACACGGTAGCCATGTTTGAGGCCACCCACGGCACCGCGCCCAAGTACGCCGGTAAAGACTACGTTAATCCGGGCTCGCTGATTCTTTCTGCGGAAATGATGCTGCGGCATATGGGATGGGTGGAGGCGGCCGACCTCATCATCACCGCCATGGAGAAGGCAATCACCACCAAAAGAGTCACCTACGACTTTGCCCGCCTCATGGACGGCGCTACCCAGATGTCCTGCTCTGGCTTTGGCGATGTGATGATTTCTCAGATGTAACTGCTTCTAGGCGCGGGCAAGGCCCCCAAGGCCTCGATAGACTGCAGCAAGCCGCAATAAAAAACCCCCGGGCAAGCCGGGGGTTTTAACTTGTTCGGTTCGGGTTTAGCCCTGGGGAACAATATTGGAAGCCTGCTTCCCTTTGGGACCTTGCACGATGTCGAACTGCACCTTCTGACCCTCTTTGAGCGAGCGGAACCCGCTGGTTTGAATGGCCGAGAAGTGCGCAAAGACATCTTCACCACCTTCGTCGGGAGTGATAAAGCCAAACCCTTTGGCGTCGTTGAACCACTTGACAGTACCTGTAGACATAAAACTTTTCCTACCTTCACAAAAAAACACTAACTACTAAAACCGCACGTCAAGAAGGCCAAAGAACTGTACTGAACCCCGTGCAACAGGTGCAACGGTCTTCGCGCACCACGCGCCAGACCTTTTGGGCATGCGAGCCGCAAAACTACCCTTCAATATAGGGCATGACTGAGGTTTTGTCCAACGCATTTATCCCCGTAAAATCAATTTATGTCTGACAAGACGCCATCCCTGTCCCCCAGAGCCCCCGCCTCTCCGCAGCAGACCGACCTGCCGGTGCTAGAACGCCAACCGGCAAAAGTCAAGCCGCCGCCCCTCTACACGGTGTTTTTGTTGAATGATGACTACACCCCGATGGAATTTGTGGTCATCGTTCTGCAAAAATTCTTTCTTATGGATAGAGATCGGGCTACGCTGGTGATGCTAAAGGTGCATCGTGAAGGACGGGGCGCCTGTGGCCAGTACCCCAAAGAGGTCGCCGAGACCAAGGTAGAACAGGTCAACGGCTTTTCGCGGATGCACCAGCATCCGCTGCAGTGCACGATGGAGGAAGCATGATTTCTCAGGAGCTCGAAGTCAGTCTGCATATGGCCTTTGTGGAGGCGCGGCAGCAGCGGCATGAATTTATTACGGTGGAGCATCTGCTCTTGGCGCTGCTCGACAATCCTTCGGCCTCCGACATCTTGAAAGCCTGCGCAGTGGATTTTGATGTGCTGAGAAAGAGCCTCACCGGGTTTATCTCTGAGAACACGCCGGTGATTCAGGGCTCTGAAGAGGTGGACACCCAGCCTACGCTAGGCTTTCAGCGGGTCATTCAGCGGGCCATCATGCATGTGCAGTCAACCTCCAATGGCAAAAAAGAGGTTACCGGTGCCAATGTGCTGGTGGCCATCTTTGGCGAAAAAGACTCCCACGCCGTGTACTACCTGCACCAGCAGGGCGTTACCCGGCTCGATGTTGTCAACTACATCGCCCATGGCATTACCAAGGCGCCGCCCGCGGCGAGTCAGCAGCCCGAGGAGCAGTCCGGCGAAGCCGAAGCCACCGCCTCTAGTTCGGCGGGCCAGGCGCCGAGCCAGCCTTCGCCCTTAGACCAGTTCACCCAGAACCTGAACAAGCTCGCCCAGAATGGCAAGATCGACCCCTTAATTGGGCGTGAGCAGGAGGTTGAGCGGGTCATCCAGACCCTTTGTCGTCGCCGCAAGAACAACCCGCTGCTGGTCGGCGAGGCCGGAGTGGGCAAGACCGCCATTGCAGAAGGGCTTGCCTGGCGCATCACCGAGGCTAATGTGCCCGAGATTCTCGAAAAGGCAACGGTCTATTCGCTCGATATGGGAGCGCTTTTGGCCGGCACCAAGTACCGGGGCGACTTCGAGCAACGGTTAAAGGCGGTGCTCAAGCAGCTTAAGGCCGACCCCCATGCCGTGCTTTTTATTGACGAGATTCATACCCTGATTGGTGCGGGCTCCGCCTCTGGCGGAACACTCGATGCCAGTAACCTGCTAAAGCCGGCGCTGTCCTCGGGTCAGTTGCGGTGTATTGGCGCCACCACCTACACCGAGTATCGGGGAATCTTCGAGAAAGACCATGCCCTGTCACGTCGTTTCCAGAAAATCGACGTTACAGAGCCCACGGTGGATCAGACGATTCAGATTCTCAAAGGGCTGAAGTCGCGGTTTGAGGAGCACCATGGTGTGCGCTACCAGGCGGGGGCGCTTACGGCTGCTGCTGAGCTTTCGGCGCGCTACATTAACGACCGGCATCTGCCCGACAAGGCCATCGATGTCATCGACGAGGCTGGTGCCGCCCAGCGCATTCTTCCCAAGAGTAAGCAGAAACGCACGATTGGCAAGTCGGAGATCGAAGAGATTGTCTCCAAGATTGCCCGCGTGCCGCCGCAGACGGTCAACACCGATGACCGGCAGATTCTTCTAAACCTCGACCGCAATCTCAAAAATGTGGTCTTCGGCCAGGATGCGGCCATTGAGGCCTTGGCCACCGCTATCAAGATGGCCCGGTCGGGGCTGGGTAAGCCTGAGAAGCCCATCGGCTCGTTTCTGTTTAGCGGCCCCACGGGGGTGGGTAAGACCGAAGTGGCCCGGCAGTTGGCCTTCTTGCTCGGTATCGACCTTGTGCGGTTCGATATGTCTGAGTACATGGAGCGCCATGCCGTCTCACGCCTGATTGGCGCCCCGCCGGGCTATGTGGGGTTTGACCAGGGCGGACTGCTGACCGAGGCCATTACCAAAAAGCCGCATTCGGTGTTGCTGCTCGATGAGATCGAGAAGGCCCACCCGGAGATCTTCAATATTCTCCTTCAGGTAATGGACCATGGCACGCTCACCGACAACAACGGGCGCAAGGCCGATTTCCGAAATGTGATCATCATTATGACCACCAATGCCGGGGCGGAGATGCTCAACAAGCGCACTATTGGGTTTTCCAACAGCCGCGAGCAGGGCGACGAGATGCAGGAGATCAAGCGGCAGTTTACGCCGGAGTTTCGCAACCGGCTCGATGCCATTGTGTCATTCCGTGCGCTTGATGAAGAGATCATTCTGCGGGTGGTTGATAAGTTTCTCATCGAGCTTGAGAACCAATTGCAGGACAAAAAGGTCGAGGTCTCTTTTGATGACAGCCTGCGTAAGTTTCTTGCCAAAAAAGGCTTTGACCCTGCCATGGGTGCAAGGCCCATGCAGCGCATCATCCAAGACAAGATTCGTAAGGCCTTGGCCGACGAGCTGCTGTTCGGCCGGCTGGTCAATGGCGGCCGGGTGGATATTGGCCTTGCCGAAGACGGTGAGTCTGTAGACCTGCGATTTGAGTCTGAGAGCCTTTTGGAGCCGCCTGTTCCTCCAGCGCTCGGATCGGCAAGGCCTGGGGCTGCCATAACTGCGGGCCCGAAACCGGCAGGCGGCAAGGGCTCTCGCAGGGCAAAAGAGCCGGCGGAAGAGGCATCTAACTAGCAGTGGCGGTACAGCATGCGGCGACTTGCATAAATGCCCTAACTGACTGACACTTGTCCAATGCGGATCGGTTTGTCTTTTCCGCCATAACAAGTTTTAGGCTGTTGTTCATCAAAAGAAAAGGAGACCCCATGCGAAAGATCGCGTCCATTTTGATTTTGCCAGCGGTGCTGCTAGCTGCCCAGTCGGCGTATGCCAATAATCCGCTTGCGGGCCGCTACCTGGCGGCCAACTGTGCAAACTGTCACGGCACTAATGGCCAGAGCGTGGGGGGCATGGAGTCGCTTGCCGGCTACGATAGGGGCCGCTTTGTGCAGACCATGAAGGCATTTCAGTCTGGAGAGAGACCTGCCACCCTTATGCACCAGATCGCCAAGGGCTACACCGACGAACAGATAAATCTCATGGCCGATTTTTTCGCGGTCCAGAAAAAAGCGCGGTAAGACGGGCATTTATTTAGGGAGAAAAGAATATGGCAACGAAATTCAATAAGTCTCGCCGTGGAATTGTGAAGGCAGGGGCGGGTGCGGCTGTGGTTGCGGGGGCAGTGGGTCTTACGGGCTGCGCTGCCACAGGGCCCTCGGTGGGTTCGGGTGGAAAGAAGCTTGGGCGGGTGGTTGTTATTGGTGGGGGCTATGGGGGCGCCACTGCCGCAAAGTATATTTCCATGTGGAGCGAGGGCGCCATTGAGGTCACGATGATCGAGCGTGAGCGAGAGTTCATCTCCTGCCCAATCTCGAACCTGGTGATTGGTGGTAGCGTCAAGATCAACGAGATCACGCGCAGCTACAACAATCTTGAGGGGCGCGGCGTAAAGGTGGTGCAAGATGAAGTTACGCTGATTGACCCTGCCAAGCAGACGGTTACCACCCGTAAGGGTCAGACCCTGCAGTACGACCGTCTGGTCGTTTCGCCTGGTATTGATTTTCAGTTCGAAAAGATCAACGGCCTGAATGCGGAGGCCCAAAAAGTGGTGCTGCATTCCTGGAAGGCAGGGGCCCAGACCATTGCCTTAAGGGCTCAGCTAGAGGCAATGCCCGACGGCGGAACCTATATCTTGTCTATTCCGAAGGCTCCCTATCGCTGCCCTCCTGGCCCTTATGAGCGCGTCTGTCAAGTAGCCAGTTACTTTAAGCAGTCCAAGCCCAGGAGCAAGGTACTGGTGCTCGATGGCAACCCCGACATCCAGTCCAAGAAGGGCCTGTTCACTAAGGCCTGGAATGACCTCTACCCCGGTATCATCACCTACACCCCCAATATGGTGGTGAGCGAAGTCGACGTAAAGAATAAGACCTTGGTTACTGAGGTAGGGGACCGGGTTCGCGGCGACGTTCTCAATGTTGTGCCCGAACAAAAGGCGGGCAACCTCGCCAGTGCCGTTGGCCTGGTTAATGTGAATAACCGCTGGTGCGGCGTAGACTGGGTAACGCTTGAGTCAACCGTGCACAAGAACATTCATGTGCTGGGAGACGCCACGGCCTCTGCGCCAGCTATGCCGAAGTCTGGCCACATGGCCAACCAGCATGGTAAGGCAGCCGCAGCCGCCATCGTAGAGATAATGAACGGACGGCAGCCCATGGCCCTGACCATGGCCAACACCTGCTACAGCTTTGTAGACCCCCAAAACGTAGTCCACGTTGCGAGTGTCCATTCCTTCGATCCTGGGCAAAAGACCATGGTTGCGGTCAAGGGCGCCGGTGGCCTTTCTACTGCCGCCAATGAGGTCGAGGGCAAGTATGCCTTGGCCTGGGCTCGTAATATCTGGGCGGACATGCTCACCTAAGCAGTTACGCCGCCTTCGGCGGGGAACTGGGCTGCGTGCTTCGCGTCTCTGCTCAGCATTCCGCCGAGGCACGTTCGGCAGATCGGTAGTGATTAAGGCATGATGCAGGGCTTGTTCCTCTTCATGCCTTTTTAATTTTATGAATGCGCTGGATGCCTTAAAGCAGGTTACGACGGTCGTGGCCGATACCGGAAGTTTTGCGCTCATGCGGGCCTTTGCCCCCCAAGACGCCACGACAAATCCCAGCCTTATTCTGAAGGCGGCAACCGACCCGCAGTACGCGGAGTTGCTTGGTCATGTGCGCGGTAAGGCTGACGCGGTGGACCGGCTTCTTGTTGCCTTTGGGGTCGAGATTCTGAAGATTATCCCAGGTAGAGTCTCTACAGAGGTCGATGCCCGATTGAGCTTCGACACGCAGGCCACCATTGCCCATGCCCATAGCCTTATCGACCTTTATGCTGCTCAGGGCATCGCTGCTGATCGGGTGCTCATTAAGATCGCGGCCACCTGGGAGGGTATTCGCGCCGCCCAGGTGCTTGAGAATCAGGGCATTGCCTGTAACCTGACGCTGCTTTTTTCCCAGGTTCAGGCCCAGGCCTGTGCCGAGGCGGCGGTAACGCTTATCTCCCCTTTTGTTGGGCGCATTACTGACTGGCACAAGGCCCGCGGTGCGGTCTGGTCCTCGGTGGAACAAGATCCTGGTGTGCTGTTTGTGCGCACTGTCTATGGTGGCTATCAGTCACGCGGGGTGCAGACCGAGGTTATGGGCGCAAGCTTTCGTTCTGCGGCCCAGGTGCTTGCCTTGGCTGGCTGTGACCTGCTCACCGTGAGCCCCGAACTGCTGGCGGAGCTGCAGTCTTTGCCTAGTACCTCGGCCAGCCCTCGGGAGCAGACTAGTGCGCCTCCGCTGACACCCCGCAAGATCGGCCCGCGCCTGCCAGGTCGGGCAAGAGCGCTGCGGGGGCCGGGAGAAGGGCTAGGGGAATCGGATTTTCGATTTGGTTTGAACGAGGATGCCATGGCAACGGAGAAGCTTGCCGAAGGAATTCGCAGCTTTGCCCGAGACGGCCAGAAGCTGCGTGACCTGGTGCGCGCCTAACCGCGCAGCGCGCGAGAGACTTCCTATGCTGACGATAAAACTGCGGGTGCTTGATCCACGGCTTGAAAAGGCCATGCCGGCCTATGCGACACCGGGTTCTGCCGGGCTTGACCTGAAGGCGGCGATTGATTCGCCCTTAGTACTTGCGCCGGGGCAGACAGCACTCATTCCCACGGGGCTATCGATCTTTATCGCTGATCACGGCTATGCAGGTCTCATTTTGCCGCGCAGTGGGCTGGGCCATAAGCATGGCATCGTACTGGGTAATCTGGTGGGTCTTATCGATTCCGACTACCAGGGGCCCCTCATGGTATCGGCCTGGAACCGCAGTCAGACGTCGTTTACGATTGACCCCATGGAGCGCTTGGCGCAACTGGTAATCGTTCCTGTGGCGCAGGCGGCCTTTGAAAAGGTAGACACGTTCGATGCCACAGCCCGTGGTGAGGGCGGCTTTGGTAGTACGGGCCGAGCGGGCTAGCCCTCTTCCTTTCGCAGTGCGTCGGCGATTGCTAGAATAAGCTGATGGGCCTGGGCCGCCTTGGTGTTTGTGGGAAGGACCTGGGTGTGGCTGCCGTCAAAAAGTACCAGCCGGGCAAGATCTTTTCCGAAGGTATCGGTTGCCAGATTGCCGATGAGAAGGTCTGCCCCCTTGCGACTGCGCTTTGGCCCAAGTAGATTCAAAAGGCCTTCCTCAGTTCCGGTTTCAGCTGCAAATCCCACCGTGAAAGGGCGTTGGTCTGCCGGCCGGTGGCCCACCGTGGCAAGGATGTCGGGGTTTTCTACCCAGCGAACAGTGTCGAGCCCACCACCCTGATCTTTTTTGATTTTGCCGTCGTGAACCTGGGCGGGGCGCCAGTCGGCGACGGCGGCAACACCGATAAACACGTCACGGGGGCTCAGCGGTAGAGACGACTGCACGGCATCGGACATGTCTTGGGCCGTAGTGACATCGACGCGACGCAGCCCTTGCGGAGTGGCCAAGGAAACGGGCCCCGCCACCAAGGTGACTTCGGCCCCGGCCGCCACGGCTGCCTCGGCTAAGGCAAATCCCATCTTGCCGCTCGAACGATTGGTGATGCCGCGTACGGGGTCTATGGGCTCGAAGGTGGGCCCTGCGGTAATGACGACACGACGGCCATCGAGCAGGCCACGCAGGGGCACTCGCAGGGCTGAAACCGAGGCCTCAGGGTCGTGTTCCGGGTAATTGAGAACGACGGTGTTGTCCGCGAGGGCTGCCTGCAGATGGTCGATAAGTTCCGCAGGCTCGAGCATGCGCCCGTCGCCAATCTCGCCGCAGGCCTGGCTGCCCTGGCCGGGGCCCCAGAGAGTCACCCCATGGCTGCGCAGTCGCGCCACATTTTCTTGGGTGGCGGGGTGTTGCCACATCTGTCGGTTCATCGCCGGGGCAATCCAGAGCGGCACCTCGCGGGCTAGGCAAAGGGTTGTGAGCAGGTCGTTGGCCTGCCCCTGGGCGAGTCGGGCCATAAAGTCGGCACTGGCCGGAGCCACCAGTATGCCGTCGGCCTCGCGCGAGAGGTCGATATGCGGCATGTGGTTGGCCACGCGCGGATCCCAGGCGTCGGTGTACACCGGTCGTCCTGAGAGGGCCTGAAAGGTCATGGCAGAGACAAATCGGGTGGCCGCCTCTGTCATGACTACCTGCACGCTCATGCCGTGGTCTTGCAGTCGGCGTACCAGTTCGCATGATTTATAGGCGGCGATGCCGCCGGTGATGCCGAGCAGCAGGTGGCGGTTGCGCAGTCTGGTCATGCAGGGATCTCCGGCTGTCGGCGCCAACGAACGAGTTCGTCGAGGATCATTACTACTGCCCCTATGGTAATAGCGCTATCGGCCAGGTTAAAGGCGGGCCAGTGCCACTGGTTCCAGAAAAAATCCAGGAAATCGATAACCTCGCCAAAGACCAGTCGGTCAATGAGGTTGCCGATGGCGCCCCCAATAATCAAGGCAGCAGCAAGGCAAAAGAGCCTCTGGTCTGGCGCCTTACGGATCATTACGATGAGCACCGCCGACACCCCGATTGCGAAAAAGGCAAAGAGCCAGCGCTGCCATCCTCCCGCATCGGCAAGAAAACTAAAGGCCGCACCAGGGTTACGCACATGCACGAGATTGAAGAACCCGGTGATCGGAATGACCTCGCCCAGGGGCATGGTCTGCAGCACAAGCCATTTGGTGGCCTGATCGGCCAACAGTACCAGGCCCGCGATGCTAAGCCATAGGCGCATGGCTAGGTATCCTGCAGGTTCTCAATACAACGGCCACAGAGGGTGGGATGGTCCGTGTGAGATCCGACATCAGGCCGCAGGTGCCAGCAACGGGCGCACTTGGGGTCCTCCACCGGCCAGACCGTAACCCTAGAGGCGGCCGGGGAGCGACTGTCGTCTGCGACCACCAGGCGCGCCACCGAGGTGATCATGACAAACCGCAGGTCATCCTCCAGGCTCTGTAAGGCCGCCGCGCGTTCGCCGCCCGCGCGGATCTCCACCCCGGCCTGCAGGGACGAACCCACCCGTCCCGCCTCACGTTCTTTTTCGATAGCCTTGAGCACATCGGCCCGTACTTCTCGTATCAGGGCCCAGCGCGACAATAAGCTGTCCTCATCGGGCAATGAGGGAAGCGTTGCGGCAGCATGTTCGAACACCGTGTCACTGCGGCCCGGGCTCCGTAACACCTCCCAGGCCTCATGGCTGGTAAAGGAAAGAATTGGCGCCATGAGGCGCAGTAGGCTATCGGTGATCTGCCAGAGGGCGGTCTGGGCCGACCGCCGGGCCAGCCCTTTGGTCTGGGTGGTGTAGAGCCGGTCTTTGAGAATATCCAGGTAGAAGGCACCCAAGTCTTCGGAGCAAAAGCCCGTGATCCGCGCCACCGCCGGATGAAAACTAAACTGGGCATAGTCATCCAAGACCGATCGTTGCAACTGCGCTGTCAGGGCCAAGGCGTAGCGGTCGATATCCATCATCTGCGCGAGCGGCACCGCATCGGAGGCAGGGTTAAAGTCGTTCAGGTTGCCCAGTAAAAAGGTAAGCGTGTTGCGGATACGGCGGTAGGCTTCGACCACGCGTTTGAGAATGGTGTCTGAGATGGAGAGCTCGCCAGAGTAGTCGGTAGAGGCCACCCACAGGCGTAGGATTTCCGCGCCAAGCGATTCGGAGACTTTTTGTGGGGCCACCACATTACCCATCGACTTCGACATCTTGCGGCCCTGGCCATCGACCACAAAGCCGTGGGTGAGCAGGGCCTTGTAGGGCGGCACGCCATTGATCATGCAGCTGGTGAGCAGGGAGGAATGAAACCATCCCCGGTGCTGGTCGCTGCCTTCGAGATACAGGTCTGCCGGGAAGCTGGACTCTAATGCATGGGACCCCCGAAGCACCGTAGCATGGGTGGTGCCAGAGTCGAACCAGACATCAAGCGTGTCTCGGTTCTTCTCCCATTGCTGCGCATCAAAGGCCGCTACGCGCAGCGCCTCGGCTGAGACCCCGGCGGTGGTGCGGGCAATGACCTCTGCAGACAGGTCTGCGGGGGGCTGGGGCAGCGCCTGGACTGCAGCAAGAATGGCCTCCACCGAGAGCGACTGCCAAGACTCAATGCCCCCTTGTTCCACCGCCTTGGCCACGACGTCAAATACCGCCGGGGTAGAGGGGTGCAGGGCACCGGTTTCTTTATGCAGAAGAAAGGCCATGGGTACACCCCATTGCCGCTGGCGTGAGAGGGTCCAGTCGGGCCGGTTGGCAATCATGTTGTAGAGCCGGGCCTTCCCCCAACCGGGATAGAAGGCAGTGGCCTCAATGCCCGCCAGGGCGCGCTCGCGCAGGCTTCCCCCGCCTTCGGCGGGCGCGATATCCATACCGGCAAACCATTGACTGGTCGCCCGATAAATAATCGGTGTCTTGTGCCGCCAGCAGTGCATATAGCTGTGGTCGTATCGGGTCACCCGCAGCAGGCTTCCCACCGAGGCCAGGGCCTGCACCACCTGAGGGTTGGCCTTCCAGATATGCAGGCCGCCAAAGAGGGCCAGACTCCCGGCATAGACACCGTCGCCCATCACGGGGTTGAGCACCTCGGACTCTGGCCGGCCATCCGACTTCCAGGCATGAAAGTCGTCCACGCCATAGGCTGGAGAGCAGTGCACGATGCCGGTGCCAGAGTCGAGGGTGACATAGTCGCCGGGAATCACCCAGGCCTGTCGTCGGTAGCTTTGGTGGGCCTCTGATAAAGGATGGTCAAACCCAAGGCCGGTAAAGGCCGCGCCTGGCGCCTCGGCCAGGATTTCTCCGGTGAGGCCCCAGTCGGTCAGGCAGGCCTCCACCCGGGCTGCAGCAAGCAGCAGCCACTGGGCGTTCGTGGCCTGAGGGGCAGACCAGGTCGGCTCGGCCTCTGTGGTCGCCACAGGCTCGCCGCTGGCTGCTGCTGCGGCTGAGGTAGTTGCTGTGACTGGGGATGCGGCCTTGGGCGGTCCGCCAGAGGTCTTCTTGGCCGTGACTGCTGCCAGGCTAGGCGCCGTAGGCCGGCTGGTAAGCCGTACGAGTGCCAGGGGCGCCTCGGGATGTACGTTTAAGGACTGGTTGGCCGGCAGTGTCCACGGGGTGGTGGTCCAGATGACGGCGGCCCCAGGACCGGCGAGAACCTCGGCGATGGCTGCAGACCGGCCTTGGGAGCTGCCCGCATCAGTACCAAGTACAGCCCCAGCCCCGCTGCTTACCGCCTGGTCTTGAAAGACCTTGCAGAGCGCCTGACGCGTGGCCAAAGAGGCCGAAAAGGTAACCTCTACCGCGAGGTCAGACTTGTCGGCATACTCCACCTCGGCCTCCGCGAGCGCCGAACCGCAGTCAAAGCACCAGTTCACCGGCTTGAGACCCCGAAAGACAAAGCCCTTTTTGACAATCGTTTTCAAGGCACGGATCTCGTCGGCCTCATTGCGAAAGTCCATGGTCTTATAGGGCGTCTCCCATTGGCCGAGTACGCCAAGACGCAGAAAGTCTTTTTTCTGCCGCAGTATCTGCTCCTCGGCATAGGCGCGGGACTTTGACTGCACCTCGGCCGTTGGCAGGCTCTTGCCAAACTGTTTTTCGATCTGAATCTCAATGGGCATGCCGTGGCAGTCCCAGCCCGGCACATAGCGTGCGTCAAAGCCCGCAGTGACCTTTGACTTCACGATCATGTCTTTCAGAATTTTGTTGACCGCATGGCCGATATGAATGTCACCGTTGGCATAAGGCGGGCCGTCATGGAGCACAAAAAGAGGTCTTCCGGCAGTCGCGACACGGATCCGCTGATAGACCCCCTGCTCGGGTGTTGCGCCCTGCCACTGGGCCACCCACGCGGGTTCGCGCTTGGCCAGGTCGCCGCGCATCGGAAAGGGAGTCTCGGGCAGGTTCAAGGTCTGCCGATAGTCGGGGCTATTGCTGGCGGTCTCTGGGGCGGGTTTGTGTTCGGCCGACATGGGTGAGTGGGGCGCTTTCATTCTATGGTGCGAAGGCAGAGTCTGGAAGTGGCGGTAAATGGGGTAGAGGCTTTGGTAAAGGTGGCAGTTATGGCGAATTACGGCTCAGGCAGGCTGGTGAGCGAAAAAGGCCCGCGCCCTGGCAAGGTCGTCATGCATCTGATGGGTCATCGCCGCAATCGAGTCAAACCGTAGTTCGGGCCGAAGGAATTGTCGCAGGGTTACGCGCACCTGGCGACCATAGGCATTGCCTGACCAGTCAAAGACAAAGACTTCTAAAACGAGCCGGCCTTGGTTTTCCACGGTTGGCCGTCGGCCGAGGCTTGCGACGCCTGTCAGCTGCAGGGCGGCTGCCCCATTATCCTTATAAACGGAAGCCTCTCCAGGGGAGTCGGTGCTGCCATCGGGCGGCAGCCCGGCAACGGTGACGGCAAAAATTCCTCGTGCAGCCAGGTCGTGGGGCATGGCAATGTTGAGGGTTGGAAACCCCAGAGTACGGCCAAGCTTTTGCCCATGCTGCACCCGGCCTGAAAGCCTGTAGGGGCGGCCCAATAGGGCCTCTGCGGTGTGCAGGTCTCCTGCGATAATGGCTTCGCGTAGCCGCGAACTTGAAATCCGTTCGCCCCCGCTGCAGACCGGACCGATGGCGCTGACCCCAAAGCCCAGTTCCCGCCCCAGTTGTTGAAGCAGCGCGACATCGCCTTGACGTCGGGAGCCGAACCGAAAGTCTTCGCCAACCACCACATGGCCGCAGGCCAGATCACGGACCAGAATGTCTGTGACAAAGTCCGATGCCGTTGTGCTCGCCAGGGCGCGGTTAAACCGCAGAATCTGTGCCTCATGGATGCCAAGCGCGTCTAGTTCGAGGCATTTATCCCGTAGAGGGAGAAGTCGTGCGGGCGCCTTTTCGGGCTGAAAGAAACCCCGCGGATGCGGATGAAAACTGAGCAGGCTTGGCACAAGGCCCTTGTCGGCAGCGGCCTGGGTGCAGGCCGCCAAGAGGGCCTGATGACCGAGGTGCAGGCCGTCAAAGCTGCCGATGGCAATCGACCGTCCGGTCCGCGAGCCCGAACGAGGGGGCGGACTGGCCGTTGCGGGGGAGAACCGAATTCGGTGACCAGATACCAAAGGTGCCATAGATGCCAGAGCCTGGAGCAAGGGGGCAGCAGATACCGGTCGGTGCCTTGGTCGCTGGCCGCAAACCCGTGATTATAAGGACTTAGGGCTCTGGGCCTGGTGCCCCCGTAGAATGCCGGCCATGGTAGCCAATCCTTCTGAGGCCCCCGCAGGGCAGTCCCAAGACCCTCGTGCGGGGCGCAGGCCACGCGTGGCAGTGTTGATCTCTGGGCGCGGCAGCAATCTGCGCGCCCTGGTGGGGTATTTTCCGTCGTCGGCAGCGCCGCACTGGCGGGTGATCAGCAACGAGCCACAGGCCGCGGGTCTGGCATGGGCGCAGGCCCAGGGCATTGCCACAGAGTCTGTCTGCCACCGCGATTTTCCAAGCCGTGCCGCGTTTGATGCGGCGCTGCTTGCCCGGCTGCAGGCTTTCGATCCCGACCTGGTGGTACTGGCAGGCTTTATGCGCATTCTTACCCCCGACTTTTGCCAGGCCCTGGCAGGCCGACTTATCAATATCCACCCCGCCCTGCTGCCTGCCTTTACAGGTCTGGATACCCATGCGCGTGCCCTGACGGCCGGGGTGCGGCTGCATGGCGCAACAGTGCATGCGGTGACCGCTGAACTCGACCATGGGCCAATTCTTGCCCAGGGCGTTGTCCCCGTGCTGCCTGACGACACACCCGAGCGTCTGGGCGAACGGGTGCTTGAGATTGAGCATCGGCTCTATCCCCAGGCAGTGGCTGCAGTGCTCTCGGGCGCCATGGCCTGGCAGGCGGAAGCCGGGCGCTGGGTGCGGCCGATGCGGGCCGCGGGGGAGGACGACCCCGGCCGAGCCTTTACGCCCTTGGTTTTGCATCCCTTGCTCTGCGGCCCAGCAGTGACTGGCCTGCCGCCTTCATGAACCGACTGGCGCGTTCGCCTTCTTCCCCAGGCAGACAGGGCCGCACCACCGCGCGGGGTGGTTCTGCCAAAAGGTCACCCAAGGCCGACCGCTATGGTCGTCTGGCACAGCTCTTGGCAGCCCTTGAGGGCTTTGCCGAACCGGCAGATACCGTGGTCCATCGGTTCTTTCGCGCCGGCCCTGGGCTTGGGGTGAAAGACCGGTCATTTCTGGCTGAGTCTGCCTTTGCTGCCATTCGCAGGTGGGACTGGATCGAGGCTCGACTGGGCCAGGCCGGCTTTTTGCCGGCAGGCCCCTCGTATGCCCGTAGGCGGGCCCTCATGGCCGCAGGCCTGGGCATTGGCTTTGACCGCATGGTCTCGGAACTCTCTGAGGGCGAGCGGCACTGGCTGCGTGCCGCCTTATCGCCTGAAGGAGATTCTCTGCAGACGGTCTATGCCATTCCCAACTGGATATGGCAGGACTGGCAGGTCCAGCTTGGGCTGCCAGAGGCTGAGGCCCTTGCGCAGGCCATGGACCGGTCCGCGCCGCTGGACCTGCGTGTCAACACACTGAAGGCTACTGCCGCGGAAGTTATTGCCTCGCTCGCCCAGGCCGGGATTCGCGCCCAGTTGACTGAGGCGCTGCCCGAGGCCGTGCGTGTATGGGGCCGTCCGGCGCTACAGAAGGCTGAGGCGTTTGCCAAGGGCTGGTGCGAGGTGCAGGACCTGGGCAGTCAGTGCCTAGCCCGGCTGGCGGGGCCAGGGCGGGGCAAGACCGTGGTCGACTTCTGCGCCGGGGCGGGCGGCAAAACACTTGCCCTGGGCAGCCTCATGCACAACACCGGACGACTCTATGCCCTGGACCGGTCTGCAACCCGGCTGGCCAAGCTCAAGCCCAGGCTCGCCCGCAGCGGCCTTTCTAATGTCTGGCCGATTGCCATTTCGGGCCTGCGCGACGAACGGTTGAAGCGGCTTCGTGCCAAGGCCGACATGGTCCTGGTGGATGCTCCCTGTTCCGGCCTGGGAACCCTGCGGCGTAACCCCGACCTCAAGTGGCGTCAAAAGCCCCAAGACCAGGCCAGTCTGATAGCCCTGCAGCAGGAGATCCTGGACGCGGCCGCAGACCTTGTTGCCCCGGGGGGGCGGCTTGTCTATGCCACCTGCAGCACCCAGAGCACCGAGAACGAAGACCAGGTGGCCGCCTTTCTGGGGCGTAGTACGGAGTTTTCTCGCCTATCGGCCTCTGAGATTCTGAGCCGCCAGGGGCTGTCATTGCCTGCGGATTGGCGCGCCTTTGGCCCGAATGGTGAAATGCGGCTCTGGCCCCACCGCACGGGGACTGACGGGTTTTTTGCGGTGGTGTTGGCACGGGCCAGGCGATAGCCCGTTTTCTTTCGTCTGTGCTCTGCCTGAACCCCTTGGACTAAGCCCTTTTCCAGCGGCCAGAAAAGCCTCGCCTTACAGCGAAAAGGTGAGACAATTGAGCAACTTGTAGGTTGTTTTCTTCAGGGGAGTGGTTGGTTGTTTTCTTCAGGGGAGTGGTTCTTGATTAGTGTCATCGAATTCGTTCAGTATGGCCTGACAGGCTGGTCTTGGCCCGCCATCGTCGTTTACACCCTGGTGGTGACCCATATCACCATTGCGGGGGTCACTATATTTCTGCACCGCTGCCAGGCCCATCGGGCCGTCGAACTCCATCCGGCGGTCTCGCATTTCTTTCGTTTCTGGCTCTGGATGACCACTGGCATGGTCACCAAAGAATGGGCTGCCATTCATCGCAAGCACCATGCCAAGTGCGAGACCGAAGACGATCCCCACAGCCCCATGACCAAAGGCCTGTCCACGGTCGTCTGGCGCGGGGCCGATCTTTACCGTGATGCTGCGAAAGACAGGGAACTGGTAGATCGCTATGGTCACGGCTGCCCAGACGACTGGCTTGAGCGTAACTTATACACGGGGCGAAGTGCTCTGGGGGTGAGCATCATGCTGGTAATTAATGTTGCCCTGTTTGGGGTTGTGGGCGCTGCGGTCTGGGCTGTGCAAATGATGTGGATCCCGTTTTTTGCTGCAGGGGTTATCAACGGAATCGGCCATTTCTGGGGTTACCGTAGCTTCAAAAGCCCCGACACCAGCGTCAATATTTTTCCTTGGGGCATTCTCATCGGTGGAGAAGAACTGCATAACAACCACCATGCCCATGCCACCTCGCCCAAGCTTTCCTCAAAGTGGTACGAGTTCGATATTGGCTGGCTCTATATTCGAATCCTCGAATCGGTCGGCATGGCCAAGCCTCGGCATCTGCCGATGGCTGGTGTGGCGCTTAATCCCAACAAATTTGAGATTGACGCCGACACGATTCAGGCAGTGATTTCGAGTAAGTACGAGCTGATGGCCCGTCTTGCCAAGCTCGCCAAAAAGGTAAAGGTACCCGTCACAGGGCCTGCCAATGCGGCAAATGCGTCGTCGCTTTTGTCGCAGGATCTGGTGCGCCGGGCCTCTGAGCTGCGTCAGGAATTCGAGGCGATCTGGAACCGTCGGTCTCTTTCGGTGGAACAGGCAATCGCCGCGCTTCAGCAGTGGTGTCAGCAGGCAGAGGCCAGTGGTATTGCGGCCTACGAAGAGTTTTCGCGGCGGCTGCGCACCTACACCATAAAACCCGCCATCGCCTAGCGGGTTACTATGCGTTTGCCAGAGGCGTCGGTAACGACCGTCTGGCTTCGCGCAGGGGTGAGCACGATAAGGCTGCCAACCTTTAAGTCCTGAATCGACTTGTTGAGCGCGCGAAGCCGCGACTCAGCAACTCGAAATCGTTTCGCAATCGAGACCCAGGTGTCGTTCTTGCGCACCCTGTAGGTTCTCGCGGGAACCGTAACCACCTCGACAGTACGTGCCCCGGAGAACCGTGCCAGGGCGGTTTCAATGGCAGGAACCTCATGGGGCTTCACCGAGGCGGGCGCCAGCAACACAGTGCCCGGTAGCAGTCGGGCGTTGGCATTTGTCAGGCTATTGGCCTTTGCCAGGGTCTCTGTGGTAACGCCGGTTTCTTTGGCAATGCTTGCCAAGCTGTCTCCCTTTTTGAGCGTGTAGGGCTTCCAGGTAACCAGTGGCCGCTTCTTGGCAAGATGGCTCTCGAGGTTTCGGTGGAAGGCGTCGACATTCTCGATGGGCAGGACCACGCGATTAGTTCTGCTTACGGTAATCACTGGCCTGCGCAGATGGGGGTTTAAGGCCTGAAATTCTTGGAGGGGCAGTTCGGCAAGTTCCGCGGCGAGCTTCAGGTCAATGGACTGGCTCTTATCAATTACCGCGAAGTAGGGCTTGTTCTCGACAAAAGGCAGTTCGACCCCAAAGGACTTCGGGTCGCGCAGGATATTGCGCAGGGCAATGAGTTGGGGCACATAGTGGGATGTCTCTCGCGGCATTTTGAGACTGAGATAGTCGGTTGGTTTTCCCGCGTCTTTGTTGCGCCTTATGGCGCGGCCCACCGCCCCCTCCCCCCAGTTGTAAGAGGCTAGGGCTAGAAACCAGTCATTGCCTTGCAGCTCATAGATCTTCTCGAGATACTCCAGGGCTGCACGGGTTGACTCGATGACGTCGCGTCGCTCATCCATCCACCAGTTCTGTGACAGGTTAAACACCCGGCCGGTAGAGGGGATGAACTGCCAGAGCCCGGCTGCCTTGGCGTGCGATGTGGCCTGCGGGTTAAAGGCACTTTCTACGACTGGTAGAAGCGCGAGCTCCGTGGGCATTCCCCGCGCCTCGATCTCCTCGACAATGTGGTGCAGGTAACGCCCCCCTCGGTCGAAGATGCGATTGAGGTATTCGGGATTGGAGATAAATCGTTTGGTATAACGGTTCACCAGGCTACTGGGTAGGTCTGGCATGGAAAAGCCTGCGCGGATGCGCTCGAGCAGATTGTCATAGGCCGATGTGCCAAAGCTCTGTCCCGCCGCGCTGGCCGACTCGTTTGCTGGGAGCTGCAGCAGGGGGGGTGCATTTCCAAAGGCTGGAATACCACGCTGTGCGGGCACTGCCGGTGCCGCCTCTGTTTCACTCGGGGTGGTCTTGGGCTCTCCAATCGATGCCGCTGCCGTGGCGGTGTCTTCAATGGCGGGCCCGAGGTTTGCAACCGGGGCCGGTGTTGGCGGTGCCACAGTTGCGCAGCCAGACAGACCCAGGCCTACAAGAATGACAATGGAGACGCGTGAGACAAAATGACATGGCACGGGCTGCCGCAACGAAGAGCGTTTTTTCATTGCGCTATTTTACGGCGAATATACTTTGACGCGAATATTTTTGGCTTAGGGTCGAAAGTTATCTTTGGCGGTGCGCCGTGCAGCGAATTCCGCAAGGTTTGCCTCGGCTACTGAGAGCAGGAACGGGTTGGTTTTCTTCTCCAGGCCAATTGTCGAGGGCAGGGTGCTCAGCCCCTGTGCCCTTTGGTCTTTCACCTGAATCAGTCGGTTACGAATCGCAGCATTCTCGGGCAGTGCCTGCGCTGCGAACAAGAGGTTGCTCAGCGTGTACTCATGGGCGCAGAAAACCCGGGTATCGTCCGGGAGCGCCGCAAACCTGCCTAGCGATTGAAATAGCTGAGAAGCGGTTCCTCCCAAGAGACGGCCGCACCCCCCTGCGAACAGGGTATCCCCGCAAAACAGAAGGGGCGCCTGCCCCGAGGGATGGGCGAAAAATGCAATATGGTCCACGGTATGCCCAGGACAGGCCATTGTTTCAAGCCGCAGGCTATGGTTGAAGAGCCAGACCTCTGACCCGTCTGTTACCTCGTGGGTGACCCCGAGGCTCTTGCAATAGCCGGGGCCAAACACCGGAAGCGGCCCGACTGTCCTCGACGGGAACTGATTGAGAAGGTCGCTGATACCGCCGGTATGGTCGGCATGGTGATGGGTGATCAGGATGCCCGATAGCCCGAGGCTTTGGTCTGCTAGAAACTGCAGCACCGGTTCGGCCTGACCAGGGTCCACCACCACGAGTTCGCCTGCAGACTCCAAGCCCCAGATGATATTGTCGGTAAATGCAGGCAGCGCATGTATTTTCATGAAGGAGCATCCTCGATTTGCAGCAGAACCCCTATTTTGCCTGGACCCGTTGGCTCGATAGCCCTGCTGGTCAGTCGCTCATCAGGCTGGAGCAGGCCTGGCTCAATGACCGGCTGCAGGACAGCTTTGGCTATCGTGCTTTGCAGGTGGGACCTTCCCGGCTCGATGCGCTTGCCATGAACCGTATGCCCTGTCGCGCCCGTGTGAGTTTTTATCAGCCGCAGCCTGTTTCTCCGGAAGAAGGTGAGGCCGGTAGAAACCAGCTGGTCTGTCTGCCGCATGCTCTGCCTATTGAGAGCGAGTCGACCGACCTGATTGTCATGGCCCATTGTCTGGAACTTATCCCTGAGCCGCATGATCTGCTGCGCGAGGCAGAGCGAGTGCTGATTCCCGATGGCCGGATTGTTATCCTAGGCTTTAACCCCCTGAGCCTCTGGGCCCTGCATCGTCCGAATGCCACGAGCCTTTTCCCCCCGGTGGAGGGGCATTGGCTGAGTCTGAGCAGGGTAAAGGACTGGTGTCGGCTTTTGGGGCTGGTACCAGAGGCCGGAGCCTGCGGTATCTATCGCCCGTTTATGGCGCACCCCAATTGGTGGAATCGTCTTCAGTGGCTCGAGCCTGCCGGTGCCCGCTGGTGGCCAGGTCTGGGCGCTGTCTATCTTCTGGTTGCGGTGAAGCGTCGAGAAGGGCTTCGTATGATGCGGGCCGGCTGGAAGGGCCGCCGAACCGCGCGTTCGGGTGTTGTGGCGACGACCCGGGTTGCCGGCCAGGAGCGTTCGGAACTTGGATGCCGGCGGTGAATTCTGTTTCCGTTTTAGCCGGGCAGACAACTACGGCAACTGTAGACCTCTATACTGATGGGGCGTGCAAGGGAAATCCAGGGCCCGGGGGCTGGGGAGTTCTCATGCGTTTCGGTGCGCATGAGAGGGAGTTGTATGGTGGTGAGGCGCAGACAACCAATAATCGTATGGAGATGCGCGCGGTGATTGAGGGGCTCAATGCCTTAAACCGCAGCTGTCAGGTACGAATTTTCACCGACTCACAGTATGTCAAAAATGGTATTGAATCCTGGCTTGCTGCCTGGAAGACCAAGGGCTGGAAGACTGCGGCGGGTAAGCCCGTGGCCAACCAAGATCTCTGGGAGGCGCTTGATGCAGCGCGCAGCCGGCATCAGATTGACTGGCATTGGGTGAGGGGCCATGCAGGCCACCCTGAAAATGAACGAGCAGATGGCCTGGCCAATCGCGGGGTAGAGCAGGTGTTGCGGTCTAAAGGGTAGCGTGAGAGAGGAAAGTGTGAAGACTCGAGTCCTGGCAGTAACGATAACGGCGGTGGTCATACTTGGCCTGGTGGGCCATCGGCTTGACTGGTGGGCGGCCCTGTTTCCTGGCGGTTCGGCTGGTCCTACCGCCGGCGGGGCGGCGCCGCCTTCGGCGGCAAACTCCGCGGGCGTAGCAAAGTCGGGGCCCGGTGGTGACGCGGCCCAGGGTGGTGCCTCGGCGGGGGGTGGTGCAACTCCCGGCGGTTCAGCCCCTGCTGGTGGGGGCCCCGGCGGCCCCGGCGGTGCCGGTCCTGGTGGTGGCCCCGGCGGTGCCGGAAAGGGTGGGGGCGGGCCTCCCACTGTGGTAGAGGTCTTGCCAGTGGTGCAGCGGGACATCTCAGAGATTCTTTCGGTTACTGGGGAGTTTCGTGCGGTGAACTCTGTGGAACTCAAGCCCGAGATCCCTGGCAGAATCGTACGAATCAACTACAAGGACGGACAATCGGTGGCAGCCGGCGAGCTGCTCATTGGGCTTGACGATCGTATTGCGCGCGCTGAGCTCGCCCAGGCCCAGGCCGAGGCCGACCTCGCTGCCTCTAACTTCAAGCGCGCCCAAGATCTGTTCGGTCGTCAGTTTATTAGCTCGCGCGGGCTTGATGAGGCCAAGGCCAATGCCGAGATCGCGGCTGCCAAGCGGGACCTTGCCCAGGCCCGTCTTGCCCGCACAGAGCTCAGGGCGCCCTTTGCCGGCCGGGTGGGATTGCGTCAGCATAGTGTCGGCGATTATGTGAAGGACGGTGAGTTGCTGGCGGTGCTTGAGGATAGCCGCCGCATGCATTTCGACTTTCGGGTACCCGAGCGGTTCGCTGAGTTGGTCCGAGTCGGACAGCGGCTGATCGTGCAGACTGATCAGGCCGATCGTGCGATGTCCGCCCAGGTGGCTGCCGTCGATGTGCGGGTGGACCAGGACGGCAGGTTTCTGCAGCTGCGTGCATTGGTGGACAACCCAAGTCAGCAGTTTAGGACAGGCATGTTTGGCCGCGCCCGCCTTAATCTCTACGACCGCCCGGGTGCGCTCCTGGTCTCTGAGGAGGCGCTGGTCGGAGACCGTGAGGGATTCTTTGTCTGGCGAGTCAAGGACGGCCGGGTGGAGCAGGCACGGATTCAGACCGGTATTCGGCTGCAGCGTGAGGTAGAAGTGCGTTCGGGCCTTGCCCTGGGCGACTCCGTGGTGGTTGCCGGTCAGCTCAAAATTCGGGCTCCTGGCCAGCCAGTAAGGGCTACGCCCGCGCCGGGCCTGTAAGCCATGCGCCTTTCTCAGATCTGTATCGAGCGCCCGGTTTTTTCCACCGTGCTCTCACTTGTTCTGGTTTTGCTTGGACTTGTGAGCTTTGACCGGCTAACGATTCGGGAGTATCCGAAGATCGATGAGCCGGTGGTCACGGTAAGCACAAACTACCGCGGTGCCTCCCCCGAGATCATCGAGTCTCAGGTGACCAAGCCCCTTGAAGACTCCATTGCCGGCATCGAGGGCGTTGAAGTCCTTACCTCAATCTCTCGGTCGGAGCGCTCGCAGATTACCGTGCGGTTTAACCTGTCCCGAGACCCGGATAGTGCCGCATCAGACGTGCGCGATCGCGTGTCTCGGGTGCGATCTCGACTGCCAGATGGCGTGGATGAGTCGGTGGTTGCCAAGGTCGAGGCAGATGCCCAGCCGATCATCTGGCTTACCCTCAATAGCCCAAAGCTCTCTTTAATGGAACTCTCCGATATTGGCAACCGTCTGGTAAAGCCAAGACTGCAGAACCTGCCCGGTGCGGCTGATGTCACGATCTTTGGTGACCGTCGCTATGCCATGCGCATCTGGCTCGATCGCGATCGGCTCGCTGCCCAACGGGTCACTGTGCAGGATGTCGAAGACGCCTTGCGCCGTCAGAACGTTGAGATTCCCGCAGGACGTGTAGAGACCCCTGGCAGAGAGTTCTCTGTTATGGCGCCCACGGACCTGCAGACGCCGCAGGAGTTTGCGGCCATTGTCTTGCGGGCCCCCCAGGGCACGGGGGCGTTGGTGCGCCTGGGAGATGTTGCGCGGGTGCAGATCGCCCCGCAGGACGAACGACGGGTCGCACGGTTTCGGGGTCGCACGACCGTGGCGATGGGGGTAATTAAACAGGCGACTGCCAACCCGCTCACCCTGTCTCAGGCCGTGACCGACGCGGTACCGTCCATACAGCGCGACCTGCCGCCTGATGTGTCCATTGAAATTGCCAACGACAACTCGATCTTTATTGATCGCTCGATCCGTGCGGTGGCAAAGACCATTACCGAGGCGGTGATTCTGGTAGCCCTGGTGGTCTTTATTTTTCTGCGTTCGCTGCGGGCGTCGATTATTCCCATCGTCACTATTCCGGTCTCGCTGATCTCAGCCTTTACCATCCTCTTTGCACTTGATTATTCGATCAATACGCTGACCATGCTGGCGCTCGTGCTTGCCATCGGTCTGGTGGTCGACGACGCCATTGTGGTTCTGGAAAATTCTGCCCACCATGTGGAGCAGGGTATGTCGCCAGAGCAGGCTGCCTCGCGGAGTATGAAAGAGATCAGCTTTGCGGTGGTCGCCATGACCCTCACCCTTGCGGCGGTGTTTGCCCCGATGGCCTTCTCAGAGGGAAGAACTGGCCGGCTCTTTACCGAGTTTGCCATGGCCATGGCAGGTGCGGTTCTCATCTCGGGGTTTGTTGCCCTAACCCTCACTCCCATGATGTGCAGCCGTCTGCTGCAGTCACCGCAGACGCTGCAGGCAAAGCGGGCGGCCCGGCCGGGTCTGGCTTGGGCCCATCAGGCTGGCGACTGGTTTGAGCGCGGGTTTCAGGGGGTGGTCACTGCCTACGACCATTTTCTTCCAGGTCTTCTGCATCGTCGCAAGACGGTGCTGCTTGGGGTAGGGCTGGTGGTCGCTCTGGGCATTGGTCTGTTCGGTACGATCAAAAAAGAACTCTCCCCGTTTGAAGACCGAGGGTTTTTCGTTGTCCCTTTATCCGCGCCGGAGGGCAGCTCCATCGACTACACGGCCCGCTATGCCCTGCGCATAGAGAAGACCTTCGAAGCGGTGCCTGAGGCAGATAAGTATTTTGTGATTGCTGGCACCCCTACGGTAGAGCGTGGCATTGCCTTCTTCCGGCCTGTTCCCTGGGAAGATCGCAGCCGCTCAACCCAACAGATTGCCGCCTCGTTGCAGCCTCAGCTACTGTCGATACCGGGCATCAATGCCTTTGCCGTGCCCCCCCCTTCGTTCGGTCAAAATATCCGGTCTCGGCCGATTCAGGTGGTGGTTCTCTCTACCGCCCCCATCGAGCAGCTTGCCGCCGTCACCGAGCAGCTGCGCCGTGAGCTGATCCAGAACCCCATGCTGCAAGGCGTTGAGACCGATCTACAGCTTAATAAGCCTGAGATTCGTATCGAGATCGACCGGGAGCGGGCCGCAGACCTTGGCGTACAGGTGGAGTCTATCGGCCGAACGCTTGAGAGCCTTTTGGGTGGGCGGCAGGTAACGCGGTTTAAGAAGGGCAACGAACAGTACGACGTGATCGTGCAGCTCGAGCGCCGTGACCGCGACACCCCGCAGGATATTCGCGATATCTATGTCCGCGGCCGAAATGGGGCGCCCGTGGCGCTTTCCAGTGTCTTGAAGTTCTCCGAGTCGGTAAGCCCGCGCGAGCTGAACCATTTCCTACAGCAGCGTGCAGTGACGATTACCGCTGGTCTAGCACCGGGGGTCTCGATCGGCGAGGCGCTTTCCATGGTTGAGGCGCTGGCCCGCGAGAAGCTTCCTGCCGACTATCAGCTCGACTACGATGGCCAGTCCCGCGAGTATCGAGAAAGTCAGAGCACCCTTTTGTTTGTCTTCGTGCTGGCACTGGTCTTCATCTTTTTGGTGCTCAGCGCCCAGTTCGAGAGCTTTCTTCATCCCCTCGTCATCCTGGTAGCAGTGCCCTTGGCCCTTACCGGGGCGCTTTTCACGATCTGGGTTACCAAGGGGTCGCTCAATGTCTATTCCCAGATTGGGCTTGTCGCCCTTATCGGCCTGATTGCCAAGAACGGTATTCTGATTGTGGAATTTGCCAATCAGTTGCGGGCTCAGGGCCTAGAGGTCTATCAGGCAACCCACCGCGCCGCGGTACGAAGGTTTCGGCCGATTCTTATGACCACCATTGCTACAGTCAGTGGGGCCCTTCCCTTGGCCCTGGCCACCGGCCCAGGCGCCGAGAGCCGCCGCGAAATTGGCTGGGTGGTGGTGGGTGGCATGAGCCTGGGCACCTTGCTCACCTTGTTCGTTCTGCCTACTATTTACGCATGGGTAGTCTCTCGCGTCTCGTCGTCCTCGATACCGAAACCACTGGCCTGAAGCCCGAAGACGGGCACAGGGTCGTTGAGATCGGCTGCATCGAAATTCTCGGCCGTCGCCCTTCGGGCCGACGGCTGCACTATTTTCTAAATCCAGAACGAGCCATTGATGATGCGGCCATGCAGGTGCATGGGCTTACCTTAGAGCGCCTGGCCCATGAACCGGTTTTTGCGCAGATCGCCGAGGCACTTTTGGGATTCTTAAAGGGCGCCTGCCTGGTGATACACAACGCCCCCTTTGACCTGGGTTTTCTGAATGCGGAGTTCGCTCGTCTGAAGATGCCAAATCTGGCCTTCCATGGCGATATATCTGTGGTGGATAGCCTTGAGATGGCGCGGCAGATGCACCCCGGGCAACGAAACTCTCTCGATGCTCTGTGCACGCGTTACAACGTCTCCAATAGCCATCGGCAGTTGCACGGGGCACTGCTTGATGCGGAGTTGCTTGCAGAGGTGTATCTGGCCATGACCCGCGGGCAGGAGTCTCTGGCCATGGCCACGGCCGACGACGACCCCAGCATGCCGCAGGCCAGCGATCCGGCGTTGCTATCGCGGCTACGGGTGGTCAGGCCCTCGCCCGAGGAACTCTCCCAGCACGCGGCCTATCTTCAGGCGCTTGCCCGCGCCTGCCCACAGGGGCCTGTTTGGAACCGAACGGTGGCGGCTCCATGATTCTGACGGTCTACCGCTCCGAGCAGGCCTACTCGGTTGCTGCCGAAGAGGTTCTCCGGGTGGTGGCGTCAGCCCAATTCGTCCCTGCGTGGCAGGGCCCCGCGGCCTCTGAAAGCGTGTCTGGTCAGCTTGGGTTCGCGCTGGGGCAGCCAGTGCTTGCGTGTGAGCCCGAGGGGCTGCTGGGAGCAGGCAGGCTTGGCGGTGGGGCGCGCCCAGAGCAGGGGGGTCCGGTATCGCCGCTTCCTGCCCGCCATCTGGTGCTTCTGCAGTCCTGTGATGGCGATGTTCGGCACGCGGTCTGGGCCGATGGGCTAGACTGGCAGCCGGGCGAAGAAAGATCGAATCTGGCGCAGTCAATGGGCGCGGATTCGCAGACCCTGGGTTAGGGCAGATGGCGGAGCAGAAGGGGCACACGATGGGCTTTTGGGTGACACGGTCTTTGGGAATGGCAGCGGGACTGCTGCTGCTCTTTGCGGCGCTGGCCTATGCGCTAGACCTGGTATTTCTGCCGCCAACGCCTGGGCAGTCCTCTGACTGGGCACCCCATTGGCGCGCCTATTCGGCGCTGTGGAACTTTGCCGAGCAGGTGGGCCGATCAGGGCTGCGCGAAGGGTTTTTCCCCTCGGTGATTCGTCGGTTTGATGACGACGGCATGCCCGCATTTTTGCCCTGGGTAGTGCTTGGTCTGTGCATGGGTATTCTCACTCTGGTGTCTCTTTTTCTCGTGAATGTTATGGGGGGCGAGCCTGCCATGCCCCAGGAGGCCCATAGCCGTGAGCCTGCGCTTGGCCCTGTTGAACCCCCGCCCGACCAGGGCAGGATTACGCGGGAGCCGCCTCTGCCATTTCCCCCTGTCTCGATTCGGGTGGCGCCTGCAACCGGTAGCGGTACCTTCACAAGAGGTCTCGAGCAGAAGCTTTATGATTCTGAGCAGGCCTTGGCCCTTGCAACGCAGTCTCTTGAGGACCTGCGACGAGCTGCCGTAAACCTGGTGCTTGACCCCACGGCGGCCCAGGTGAACCAGGATCTCAAAGAGGTGCACGATGCCCTTGATGAGCTTGAAATGGCATTTGATAAGCTGCGGGGCCAGCAGCATGCGCTGATGGCCAGTCTAGCGCAGTCCCAGGGGCAGCCATCCCGCTAATTTTTGGTCCTAGACCCGCTTTGGCCTGAATTTTTGTCTGCGTTCCCTAATGGTTGCAAAAGCGTCCATAAAGGTTGACACTACAACCTGTCAGGGAGCGCAGAATCATATAATGTCGATCTTGTCCACACTGGTATACCACAGTCAGGCGGCTGAGCCCTTTAGCGAGGTCGAGCTCCTGTATCTCCTTGCAGCTGCCCGAGCGCGTAATCGCGCCGAGGGTCTTACCGGTCTCTTGGTCTATGACGAGGGTCACTTTTTTCAGTGGATTGAAGGCCCTCCGCTTTCGCTACAGCGGGTGTGGCATGCCATTCAGAAAGACAGTCGCCACCAGAATATTCGGGTGATCACAGACTCCGAGATTCCGATCCGGCTCTTTAGCCAATGGCATATGCAGTTTGCCCATCGCGGCGGTGCTGCAGCACTGCATATCGATGGCCTGGTAGAGGCGTCTCCCGATGTCTTAGAGGCACTGCGGCAGAACCCCAATCGGGCGCCCGAAATCCTTGCCGAGTTTAGTAGCCTTGGCGCTGGACCCTTTGCTCGCAGCCTAGAGTTACGGTAATTACGGTGTAATTACGGTGACAGTTTAATTAATTCCCTTTAATTACGGTGACAGTTTACTTAATTCCCAGAGGGAATTAAGTAAACTGTCACCGTAATTTAATTCGTAATTATAGTAAGAGATCGGCCAGGCTTCTGCCTTCGTAGTCAGGTGTGGCGTCGAGCTGCTCAAGTGGCTGCGACGACCGATTGACCCAGAAGGTCTTAAAGCCAAACCAATGGGCGCCGATCACGTCCCAGCAGTTCGAAGACACCATAAGTACCTCTGCCGGGGAACAACCAAACCTGTCGCAGACGAGCTGATAGACACTGGCATCGACCTTAAACCGTTTCACGGACTCGGCAGACAAGACCGCATCGAAAAGGCCATCCATATTCGCTGACGATACGGCCGATGCCAGCATCTCAGGGCTGCCATTGGAAAGGATACATAGCGAAAGCCCTCGGGCCTTCAGTGTCTGTAACGCAGCGAGGTTTTCAGGAAAAGCCTTGAGCACCGCGTATTGGTCGAGCAGCCCTTGCTCCTGCGCCGAGGACATTGCCAGGCCCAGAGACTGTGTTGCGAACCGAAGGCTGTCGATGGTGATCTGCCAGAAAGACTTATAGCGGGTAGGCCCCGCCATTGAGCGCAGGCGCGTGTACTCAATCTGCTTGTCGCGCCATGTTTTGGCAAGCGCCGCACCCTGGCCGGGCCAGTAGCTTTCGGCCTGGGCGGTTATCGCATAGACGTCAAAGAGGGTGCCATAGGCATCAAAGGCGATTACGCGCGTACTAGGGTTTGCTTGGTTCATGCCCTGAGGATACGGGAAATCGGTTTGAAGCTGGTACCGTATGCCTTATCGCTTTTACGGAGTCATTTATGTTTAGAACCGCAATCGCTGGCAGCCTGCCGAAACCGCATTGGCTGGCAGAAACCGAAAAACTCTGGCCGGAGTGGCGCCACGAGGGCCCTGCGCTTGCGCAGGCCAAAGACGACGCTACCCTCTTGTGGATTAAGGCCCAGGAAGACGCCGGGCTCGATGTCATTGGCGACGGAGAGCAGTCGCGCCAGCACTTTGTGCACGGGTTTCTGGAGCAGGTTGAGGGCATCGACTTTAAGAACAAGGTAAAGATGGGCATCCGCAACAATCGATATGACGCGATGGTGCCGCAGGTGGTTGCCCCGCTCAAGCTCAAGGGCCGGGTGCATGCCCGTGAGGCACAGCTTGCGCGAGCCCATACCAAGAAGCTGCTGAAGTTCACGCTGCCCGGCCCAATGACCATCGTCGACACGGTGGCCGATCGTTTTTACAACGACCGGGTGAAGATGGCGATGGCCTTTGCTGAACTTCTCAATCAAGAGGCCCTGGCATTGGAGGCCGATGGCGTGGACATTATTCAGTTTGATGAGCCTGCCTTTAATGTCTATATGCAAGAAGCCGCCGACTGGGGAGTGAAGGCCTTAGAGCGTGCGGCCCAGGGACTGCGGTGCAAAAAGGCGGTGCATATCTGCTACGGCTACGGCATTCAGGCCAATATCGACTGGAAGCAGACGCTCGGTCATGAATGGCGCCAATACGAGCAGGTATTTCCAGCGCTACAGAAAAGCAGCATTGATCAGGTAAGCCTGGAGTGCTTCCATTCTCACGTGCCTATGGACCTTATTCGGCTTCTGGACGGCAAAGAGGTGATGGTGGGCGTAATCGATGTCGCAAGCGATGTTGTTGAAACCCCCGAGCAGGTTGCCGACACCATCGGCAAGGCCCTGCAGTTCGTACGCAAAGACCGACTGATTGCCTGCACCAACTGCGGCCTGGCACCGATGAGCCGTGAGGTAGCGATTGCCAAACTGCAGGCACTCGCCCAAGGCGCAGCGCTCGCCGATCAGAAATTACGGTAACAGTTACTGAATGTGTAGCCACCTTAAGTAGTCTTTGGGCTGTTGTGGTCTGTCTGCGTGACTGCACTAAGCCGTTCGCCATGTAATTGTTTTTAAGGATCGAAATGGCAGCATCGATACGCTGTTGGGCAGTTTTCCTTGCATCGCGCGTCACCCCGAACTGCTGATGGTCAAGGATTATCGCAATCGAACGCTCGATCAAAGCCCTAATAAAACCTTCGAGCGTTACATGCTGAACATTATGCTGAGCCGAATCAATGCGGATCCCGCCTTACAACGGTCTCGCCGCTTTGGCAGCAGGGCCAAAAGCATCTCCATTCTTAGCAGTCTTGAGGCGATTCGATAGCGTAAAAACTCCATCCTTCTCGTTCATAACATCACTCTGCGGCGACGGCGAAGGACCGCAGCCAGGGTTCAAGGTGGCCGATATCAAAGGTGCCAGACTCGAACATCCGCATCATCTCGGCATAGATCTGCTCAGCCACGGTCAGATAATCGTGAGCCACAGTTTACTTAGCCAACTCGCGGTAGAGGCTGTCGAACTCATCCAGACTCGATGCGAAAGAGGCCATCACGTGGCGGCGGGGGCGCTCCCTCTGATGCCGGTCGATGTAGTCGCGCAGGGCCTCGTCGAGTACCGCCTGAAACTGGCGGCCTTGGCTTTCTGCGATCTGGCGCAACGCGGCCAGCACATCGGGCGCGGCCTGGGAGGAAAACTTTTCGCGGAGAACGGTGGTCATGGCCAACCCATTCATGATCTATCTTGACGTTTCATGATAAAGCAAGCCGGTAGCGTTTGCCACCTAGTAAGTGGCGTTCGATGCCTGACTGGGTTACGAACCTTCAATGACCCGCGCCACGTCGCCGTGGCATTCGGAACACTTGCCAACCAGGCGCCGCCCCGACCGAAAGCACACCCATTTACTCCCATTCGAGCCGGGTGTTCTTAAAGGCAATCCAACTGATGGTGCAGACGAGGAGGATCGAATTCCCGACCTTCGCATTGCAAATAATATTTAGTTATAAATAATTTATTTCAATAGTTATTTTTGAAACCTGTTAGGTAGAGCTAGCCCGCCTTCGAATGGGCGTAAATGAAATTACGGGTTCCAGTTTTCTAAAATGCACTTAACCGGCATTTCGCCGCACCGTCATGACTTTGACATGCAAAACGGCGAGCACTTGGCTCGCCGTTTATTCCTGCAAAATGACTCGGGGCGGTTTCAGCCCGGCAACGGGACATTCACGCCGTCGGGGGCGTTGATAAAGGCGAATGGATTCAGAAACTGGCGCCTCCAGAACAGCGCCTGGTCCACCTCACTTAAGGCCGCCTCTGCACTGATGGACGGCCATTTCTGCGCAATGGTCTTGACCTGATGATTGACGATTTGGATGGCCTCTTGCTGGCTCAGCAGGAACACCGATGCGGCAGCAATGCAAACCCCGACTTGACTGGTCCGCTCTGCGCCACGGATGAGCATGGCTTGCAAGGCCTGCTGACCGGATCGCGATTGCGGGCAAATGTCGTAGGCGGGCGTTAAGGTCAGTTGGTGTCCGTCCCAAAACGCCGCATGGTTGCGGGCGTGGTCATCGGTGTTGCCGCACAGGATGTTGAAGACGATTCGAGAGAACAGCTCCCGCAAGGTCGCCTTCGGATTGACGAAGCGGTGGCGAATGATCTCGGCCAGTTTTTCGTAACTGGCGAAGGCCGCCATCATTTCGTCGAGTTCGAACATCGTCGGCGCAGACACCATGGCACGCCTTTGCCAATGGCCGTCTGCCCACACCCGGTCAAAGCGCTCAATCAACAGGACATCTTTGCCCAAGGCTTTACGCAAGTGCACCGGTGCGACATCGAGCCCCACCTCGTCGGCCAACCGCATGGCCATGAACTCCGCCTTGACCACGCTGTAGAGGTCATTGCGCGCAGAAAACTTGGCGATGAATTTGCGCTCGCCATCTTCGAGCAACACCTTGGGCCTGGCACCGCCCAGGGAAGTGCCATGCAGCAAGGCCTGATCCAATTCGGGCGAAAGTGGCATACCCCGCTCGACTTTCTCGGCAGCCATCAGCAGCTCCTCTAGTGTAGATTGCTGTGCGTGCCTGGGTACGTACTGGGTCGCAGATTGCTGAAAATCCAGCGCACCAATTCGGTCAGAGCCTGAATCGAGTAAATAGCTCAACTCGTCCAATTCAACCAGGGCGGCATCCCCGCCCTTGATGCCCGATTTGCGATTGACCAGCACGCGCCGCCCCCATGCATCTGGCGATGCATCGCGAATGCAGCTGGGCATGTTCAAGCCCGGCAGCAGCGCAAGGGCCCCGGGGCGCAGCGGCAACTCTGGCGCATAGAGGGCGATCGCGTCCGGGCGGGCCAGATAACTGCGACCGTAGTTAAAGACGAAAGTGCCACCTTGTTGGCTGAGCAAGCCGGCCACCACAGGCTCTGTGGCGCCGGGTAGCCAGATCCAGACGTAGGCCTCTGAATATGGGGCATCTTTCTCAGAAGTCATCTTTCACCCCTTTGGTACGCGTTCTGACGGCTTTGGGCATCAAGGCCATTTTTTCTCGGTGCAGTGCCAGATGGGTGGTCAACTGCCGTTGCTCCTGATCAAACAGCGGCACGCCACACAGGGTGGCCACCTCGAACACCACGCCAATCGAACACCCCGGGTCTCCGCGCTCGATGCGTTGCAGCAAGGCCCGTGAAATGCCTGCGCGAGCCGCCAGATCCATCGTGGTCATGGCCTTGCCCAAGCGCGCTTCACGCACGAGTTGGCCCAGCAAGGCCAGCGCATCCAGGCTGTACTGAGAGAGGGGGCGGGAGACTGGCTTAACCATAAAAAGACTCATTAATGAGCCATGAATACTGACCATGCAACATTTATGAGTCATTGTCTTGCTGAACCAAGACAAAGTCAATTAGCTGAGTTACTAACAAGTCAGAAAGCTCTTTGGGGTCTGTTAATGAGCCATTTGACGCAAGAGCGCGAAGCTCAGGCTGAAAACCCAAACAGCCTGCGCTGCTCAGCCTAGTCCCGAGGCAACGGCTTATGCCGGCCTCGCAGCGCTTGCAACTTGAGATACCGAGGTCCGTGTGGGCATACTAACCTCCCTCGAAATCTATTGGCAGAATATGCCAACCCAGTCGACACAGGTCAATTCGATTACTTTCCAATCCAGTGGGGCAGTGAGGAAAGATTCGGATGATTGTCCGGTTCGCTCGAAAGCCGCTCTATCCCGATTACAAGGAACCGACCATCGATACGGCCGGTCACTTCGTAACGCTCTTCGCCATAGCTGTATCGGGTATCTTCTTCAACCAATCGATTCGGATCGAAAAAGACGCGAGCAGCAAAGGCAAAATCGAAGCGCCGCTCCCGAAAACACGCTTCGCTTTTGGCCTCATCCCACTCAAAGTTCATGGACAGAGTGTAGTCCATTGAACCACCTTAAAACTTATGTCCATGAGACAGCCCTAAGTCTATATACTTGCTAGCCGCCGAATCGTCAGGGCGCAGCGTTGTTCAATCAAGGTGTTGATTTGCTCAACCAAAGCATTGCCAGCAAAACTGTGTCCGGGCTCAGACTGGAGCTTGCGAGCCGTCGCAGGCAGTAACTTTGCCAATTCCATAATTCGCCGTTTGGTCTGAGCCTTGGTAAAGCCTACACCTTCGGCGAACTGCTCCCATTGCCTCGCCTGGACTTCGCTGAACTTGTACTTGCTGCCGATTTTCATCGCCATCTTTTGCGTTAGTGTTGGATACACCGCTGTCGAGAGCGTGTCGTAAATCGGTGCCAGAACGGGGGCCTTGTCTGAATACAGTAGGGAGAAATTTTTGGCGTGCGCATCATGATTGCCAATGAGCGCATTGAAGATCACGTAGTCGAGCAGTCGCAGGACTTGCGGCGCACTGGGTCGTGTCGCACTGCGCACCAGATCAAAACACTGCGCCAGATCCGGGCCACCTTCATTCTGGTATTTCATTTCCGGCACCACGCCAAGTGCCTGGCAAAAGTCCTCTTGATGAAGCCGTTGCCGTTCCCCCAGAGCATCGATCAGTCGGTCGTAGCGCTCAACCAGTAGAAGGGAGCGATCCAACACCCGGTGAACTTTTGATTTAGCTGGCTTGAGTTGCATGGCCTCAGCCAGTGCCATGCAAAATCCTTCGTTGATCACGCTGTCTTCAACGGCGTGGATGGCCGGTTTCAGGATGTGGGAGCTAGGCGTGCCGTTGAGGGGAAGCCCGATGCACGCACCATCGAAAACCACTGGCAACTTGTCTTGGGTACCCGCCAAGGAGAGTCGAAAGCCGTCTGTGCCTGCCAGCATGGGGCGACGCGGCAATTCATCCAGGATGGCAACGACTTCCTCGTCGCTCAGCCATTGAACGTCATCGCTGCGGGTCGGCACAGGCAAAGCCTGCCCCGGTTTAAGGAAGGTCACAGCCCCGGCACATTCGCCACCGATGTGGTCTAGCAGCGCAAAGTCGTTCTGACCGGAAACCTGGAACTGCTGGGCAATGAGGCGGCGCATCTGACCTTCGGGTAGAAGACCAGCAAAGAAGGGACGCGTTTTGCGATCATCGAACGGTTCCGCTTGCAGCGGCAGTGAGGCGGACAAGGCCACAGCGTCTTTGAGTGACAGCCAACCTGGTGCGTAGCAAAAGTTAAGTCGCCCATCGACCAGCGCCAAAGTGCCGACACGATCGGCGAAAAGCCAGACGTCCAGCTCATGGGCCATGGTCGTCATCCTCACCTTGATCGTCGGACGCAACTGATGGCAATCCGGTCAAATGGATTTCACCGCCTAGGGCGTCAATGACCCGCAGTACGTTTTCCAGCCGCAAGGTGGGCTTGCCTGCTTCAAGGTCGACAATGAAGCGCACACCCACCCCAGCGGCCAGCGCCAACTGGGGCTGGGTCAGCGCGAGCTGCTTGCGAGCGGCACGCAGTGCACGCCCTAGTTGTTGAGGTGATCGAATAGATGCCATGGCTTGCTCAGCTTCCCGTTCGGGAAATTATTCGACAAAATCTAACCAAGTGCAAGCTATATTTCCCGAATGGGATATTTAGAGTAGTTTGGACATGATTCGGACTACTAATTCCTGATCGGGAAATAGTGATACTTTTGATCCCAAATTGACACCCATTTACATCCAATACGTAATCGGTCTCCAGAAATGCAGAAGCCACCTAAAGGTGGCTTCGCGCCCAGCCACCGAAGTCACGTGGTTACCCGGTACGCCAGCAAGCAGGCCTAGGGTCGTCTCGGTGCCTTCCGCAGGTGCTTCATCGGTTGCCTTGTGTCATCAGTTGCGCACGATTGATAGAGCGCGCATTGGCAAGCAAAGCGGTGAACTATCCGCAACGGAACACGCACGAATGGGTGTAAATGGGCGGGTTCTTAGATTATGGCGAATCGAACGCGATTGGCATCAGCGCGCCGTGCTCGTAAGAGTATTAAGTGTGCTTATAAACTGCCCCCATAATTGATGGTGTGTAAACTTTGCTGGTAGGCTGGTGACAAGTTTCGAACCAATTCTCCCGGCGCCTCGGTACCGCTGGGCCATGGCCAGCCGAAAGAGCGGGTTCCATTTTGGTCCCTTATGGTCTATAATAGCCTCGAAAAGGAGGCTCTTATGGCCATCAATGTCAAACTTTCCGAAGCCTTGGTTGAGACCGCCAAGCGCTATGGCACCATCGAGCACCGCTCGGTGCCCAAGCAAATCGAATACTGGTCTAAGATCGGAAAGATCGCCGCAGAAAACCCTGATCTCCCGTTCAGTGTCATCCGCGATATCCTGATCGCTGACCAAGAAGAGCCCGTGGGTGAGTACCAGTTCGGCTGATGCGCATCCTTATAACACCAACCTTCGAGCGCGCCGTTAAAAAGCTGCACAAGCAGCAAAAAGCTACGATTGACGAGGCGGTTCGAACTATCGTCGGTCAACCGGAAGCCGGCGAAACTAAAGTCGGCGATCTGGCTGGCGTGCGTGTCTATAGGTTCCGCATGGACAACCTGATGTGCCTACTTGCCTATCGCGTTCTGGATGACAACACACTCAAATTGCTGATGGTCGGTCCGCACGAGAATTTTTATCGCGACCTCAAACGCACCGAGCATTGACAGCAATGCCTTGCCCCGAGGGGCGATTTCGGTAAGTCGCGCCCTGCGCTGCTCGTGCAGAGTAATTTACTCAATGAGCTTTTACGGCATCGTTACCTGGTTAACCGGTAAGCCAGCAACCCCAACCACTTGTGCAGAGCCGTCTGCCAGTGCATCAGGCTGTGGGCCAGCGAGTATTCGGTCAGCGAGAAGTAAGGAACATGCATTTACGGAGCTACATCATGACGACTGCTACCTTAACCAGCAAAGTACGACGCGGACCGCTCTGACATCGCGCAAATAGCGCAGCGGTTCCTCAGCATTCGACAACTGGTTGTTCAGCAAGCTGAAGTCGTCTGGAAGGCCCTACGCAAATTTCAGGGATCGAAAGCGGATTTTGCGGATTGCCTGGTTGAGCACTTGGCGCTCGCTGCAGGATGCTCGTCCGTCATGACCTTTGAAAAGGCAGCAGCGAAAGGCGGGATGAGTCTGCTGAAATAGAAATTACGGTGACACTTTGCTGAATGCACTTCAGGCGGGTGACCCCGCTTCAGCATGCTCTGAATAGTGCGATGACGGGGTGTCTCGGTCGTAGAGTCCATGATTTAGATGGTGGAGACGAGGAGGATCGAACTCCCGACCTTCGCATTGCGAATAATATTTTATAGCTACAAATGATTGATTTTGATAGTTATTTTTCAAAACCTGTAAGATTCCTGTTAAGCTTCCTCGAGGATTTTGACGGAATGATCTACGCAAGTCTCTACCCCCTCTAAGCTGTGCAATCGCGTGTGATCAGATCGTCTAGTTTCGTACTTGTGGGTAATAGCGCAACCTCATGCGCTACCCACCCCCGCCACCTCCACCGCCTCCGCCACCGGGGTCGACGCCACCGGGGTCGACGATGCCAACTAGGGTTACAGAGGTGTCATTAATCACCACCGAGGCGCTCTGCCCCTGTAGGTTGACCTGCAGTGTCTCTCTGCCTTCTGTTAGGTTGTCTGCCGCTATGGGGATGGAGATGGTTGCCTTGCCATTGCTTCCTACATTGATCGTTCCCGATAGCTGCCCGCCCACAATGTCAGCGGCACTTACCCCCGTGATGGTGTAGGCAAGCTGTGTGCCTGCAGCCACATTGACCGTAGAGACATCAAATACGGCTGTCTGCCCTTCATTAACCTCAGCAGCCCTTGATACCACCCGGTACTCCTTACTTGTATAGGGCTGAAACACCACCCCAGCGCTAATGAGCGATGATACCCCGGCCTTGTTCTCTGCCGACTCTGAGAAGTCTGCCAGCACCTTGGCGCGGGTCTTCTCTGGGTTGGTCCGCAGCTCGTTGAGCCACCAGTTGTAGCCCGCTGGCTCAGGCTCTCGGCCCAATACGTTTTGATACACCCGGGTGAGAAACACCGCATCACTGGGGTTGTTGCCATAGATTGACCGAAACTCGTTGGAGTCGA
>VGHK01000020.1 GCA_016868305.1 Betaproteobacteria bacterium
ATCAAGCCCTTTAAGCTCGACGAGGTCCGCGAGGCCCTCTCGGGCATTGGGGTGCAGGGCATTACCGTGACCGAAGTTAAAGGCTTTGGCCGGCAAAAAGGGCACACCGAGCTCTACCGGGGTGCGGAGTATGTCGTGGACTTTCTTCCCAAGGTGAAGGTCGAAGTCGCTGTCAGCGACGAGATGATGGACCAGGCGGTTGAGGCCATCGAGAACGCCGCCCGCACCGGAAAGATTGGCGACGGGAAGATCTTCATCACCAGTCTCGAATCTGTGATCCGCATCCGTACCGGTGAGAACGGTAAAGACGCGCTCTGATTCTGGGCTGACACTTTTTTACATGAGGCTTTTATGAAAATCGCAACTTCTTGTCTCACGAAATATGCCGTACCCGCACTCGCGGCGCTCGGCACTTTCGGTGTGGCATCTCTGGCGCTTGCCTCTGATGCCCCCGCCGCTGCCGCGGCTGCAGCCGCTGCCCCCCCACCCCCTGTCCCCAACAAAGGGGATACGGCCTACATGATGCTGTCATTCGTGCTGGTGATGTCCATGATCGTGCCTGGCCTGGCCCTCTTCTATGGCGGGCTGGTACGCGCCAAGAACATGCTCTCAGTGCTCATGCAGGTGATGGTCGGCGCCTCGATGATCTTTGTGCTATGGGCCATCTATGGCTACTCCCTCGCCTTTACCGGCGGTAGTCCTTACTTCGGCGGCTTTGACAAGATTCTTTTGTCAGGCATCACCGCGGAATCTGTGTCGGCGACCTTCAGCCGGGGCGTGGTGATTCCCGAACTGATGTTTGTAGCTTTCCAGGGCACCTTTGCCGCGATTACCTGTGCGCTCATCGTTGGGGCATTCGCAGAGCGTATTAAGTTCTCTGCCATGCTGCTCTTTCTGGTGATCTGGTTCACCTTTGCCTACATCCCCACCGCCCACATGGTCTGGTATTGGGATGGTCCGGACGCGATTAAGGTCGGTGACTCGGCCTCACTCGACGCGGTCGTTGCTGCCGCCGGCGCCCTCTGGGCCAAAGGGGCGCTCGACTTTGCAGGCGGCACCGTCGTGCACATCAATGCGGGTATTGCGGGCCTAGTCGCTGCCTACATGGTGGGCAAGCGTGTCGGGTATGGCAAAGAACCCATGCCCCCGCACAACCTAGGCCTCACGATGGTCGGTGCCGCCATGCTCTGGGTGGGTTGGTTTGGTTTTAACGCCGGCTCGAACCTGGAAGCCTCCGGTGTTGCCGCGCTGGCAGTCACCAACACGCTCTTTGCAACCGCCGCCGCCATCGTCGCCTGGACGCTGGGGGAGTCGATCTTCCGTGATAAGCCTTCGATGCTTGGCGCAGCCTCAGGTGCCGTTGCTGGCCTCGTGGCCATTACGCCCGCGGCAGGTTTTGTTGGGGTCGGCGGTGCGTTGGTGATTGGTCTGGCAGCAGGCTTTGGCTGTCTCTGGGGCGTCACGGGTCTGAAGAAGCTTCTGAAGGCAGACGACTCGCTGGATGTCTTCGGAGTTCACGGTGTGGGCGGCATCATCGGTGCGATTCTGACCGGCGTATTTGCCGCACCCTCGCTGGGTGGAACGGGTGTCTACGACTATGTGGCCGATAAGGTGGGCGAGTATTCCATCGGCACCCAGGTCGCGATTCAGACCGAGGCGGTGATTACCACCATCATTCTGTCCGCGGTGGTCTCGGTGATTGCCTTGTTTATCGTGAAGCTCGTGATTGGTCTGCGCGTCTCAGAAGAAGAAGAGCGCGAAGGGCTCGATGTCAGCTCACACGGTGAGAAGGCCTACTACCTCTAAATACTCCATTTCTCCTCCTAAGGGTCTCTCCTTCAGTACGTCGACCCCTTGACCCGCGATGCCGCTCAAAAGGCACCGCGGGGTTTTTATTTGTACGGCCTGGCAGGCTGCCCCGCTACAATCAGGTGCATGTTCCCTCAATTACAGCCCAGCCTATGCAGCCAGCTTATTGGCCTGGAAAAACGCGTGCTCGGCCATAGCGCCGAGGTCGAGCACTGGTTTCGGGCCCAGTGGCGGCTGCATCCGCCGCCTTTTTATGGCTCGGTCGATCTTCGCAATGCCTGCTTTAAGCTCGCCCCGGTAGATACCAATCTTTTTCCAGGCGGGTTTAACAACCTGAGTGAGGCAGCCCTTCCCGTCACCGTGCAGGCCCTTATGGCCAGTGTAGAGAGCCACTGTCCCGATATTGCCCGGGTATTGCTCATTCCGGAGAACCACACGCGCAATAGCTTCTACCTTGCCAATGTGGCCCGCCTCGCTGGGCTTCTTCGACAGGCAGGCCTGGAGGTACGCATCGGCAGCCTGCTGCCAGAGGTCACCGCGCCCACGCCGATTACAGCAACCATGCCCTCTGGGCAGGAGATCCACCTGGTACTCGAGCCCCTGGTACGCAAGGCAGACCGCATCGGCGTGGCGGGGTTTGATCCCTGCCTGGTGCTGCTCAACAACGACCTTTCTTCCGGCGTACCAGAGCAGCTGCGCGGGATTCGTAACCAGACCATGTTGCCCCCGCTGCATGCCGGCTGGGCCTCCCGGCGAAAGTCCGAGCACTTCACCGCCTACCGCAGAGTGGCCCAGGAGTTCGCCCAACGCCTTCAGATTGACCCCTGGCTGATCGACCCGTATTTCGATCGCTGCCAGGGCGTGGACTTTCATGCCCGACTTGGGGAAACCTGCCTGGCCGACAAGGTGTCAGACCTCCTTGAGAAGATCCGTCGTAAATACCAAGAGTATGAAATCCAGCAGACCCCGTTTGTGGTCGTCAAGGCCGACGCGGGCACCTACGGCATGGGAATCATGACGGTTAAAGACCCCTCAGAGGTGATCAATCTCAACCGAAAGCAGCGCAACAAAATGGCGGTCGGCAAAGAAGGCATACAGGTGCACGACGTCCTTGTGCAGGAAGGGGTGCACTCCTTTGAGACCGTGCCCCAGCCCGAGGGCGATGCGGTTGCAGAGCCGGTGGTCTACATGGTCGACCGCTATGTGGTCGGGGGCTTTTATCGGGTGCATGTCGATCGCGGCCCAGACGAAAACCTCAACGCGCCAGGGGCACGGTTCGTGCCGCTTCCCTTTGAGCAGAGCTGCCAGCAGCCGATGGCCGAAGAAAATCCTGATGCCACGCCGAACCGACTCTACCTCTATGGCGTAATCTCTCGGCTTGCGCTACTCGCGGCCTCACGCGAGCTTGAGGCCACCCATCCCGCCGCTCGCCTTACGCCAGGCGAGCCCGGCAGCCACTAACCGGACACCCCGGAGCCCAAGGCATTCTCAATGCAGATCCTCTTTGTCTGCGACCCTCTGGAGAGCTTCAAGCCCTACAAAGACAGCACTGTTGCCATGATGCGGGCGGCCCAGAAAAGAGGCCATGGGGTCTGGGCCTGTGGGCCCGATGACCTGCAGATTTCCTGGCAGGGCTCAGCACAGGCATTTCGAATCGAAGCCCAAAGGCTAAGGCTTCTGCCAGTGCAGGCCTCTGCGTCAGCCCCCTGGGTCTCGATAGACGAAACCCGGCTGCTGCAGCCTTCTGACATTCACCTGGCCATCATGCGCAAGGACCCGCCCTTCGATGTCCATTACCTGGTTGCCACACAGATGCTCGACCGGCTCATGTCCCATGGGGTTCCGGTGATCAACCGTCCGCAGGCCCTGCGAGACCACGGCGAGAAGATGGCGGTTCTGGAGTTTGCCGAGCTCGCCCCGCCTGGCATGGTCTCCCACGACATGGCAAGTCTGCGGGCCTTTGCCGAAGAACACCCCCAGGTGGTCTTTAAGCCGCTTGATGCCATGGGGGGCGCGGGTATTTTCCTGAGCCACGCGAAAGACCCCAACCTTCCGGTTATTCTCGAGACCCTTACCGAGCATGGACAGAGGGCCATCATGGGCCAGCGCTACCTGCCTGAGATTGCCCAAGGCGATAAACGTATTCTTCTCATCAACGGAGAGGCAGTGCCTTACTGCCTGGCCCGCATCCCACCGGAAGGCGCATCGCGCGGAAACCTCGCCGCAGGCGGCCGAGGTGAGGCCCGCCCCCTCACCGACCGTGACCAAGAAATCGCCCGTCAGTTAGGCCGTATTCTGGCAGCCCGCGGGCTGTTTCTGATCGGGCTTGACGTAATCGGCAACTGCCTTACAGAAATAAATGTCACGAGCCCTACCGGTTTTCAGGAAATCACACAGCAGACGGGCTACGATGTGGCCGAGAAGTTCGTTACGGCGCTTGAGGCTCAGTTTGGCGCCGCACCGGAAGCACCGCATCGCGCGCAACCATGAGCACCTGCTTGTTTCTTGTCTGCCATGCCCCTCTGGCCTCTGCCCTGCACGCCGTCGCCTGCCATGGCTTTGGCAGGCGGCTTGATGAGGTAGAGGTTATCGACGTGCTCGCAAGCCAGTCTCCCGAGCAGGTAGAGCGGCAGATTACCGAGCGCTGGGAGGCCATGGGCAGGCCGCCAGAGGTGCTCCTGCTCACCGATCTGGCCGGAGCCACCCCGGCCAACGGCGTCGCCCGCTGGCTGGGCCAGCACCCCGGAGAGGGTATTGCCGCGGCAAGCCTGCCCACCCTGCTGCGGGCGCTTACCTATAAGTCGCTACAGGCCAAGGCCCTGCGGGACAAGCTCTGTGAGACCGAGCGCTCTGGCTGCTGCAGTATCGTAGCCATGTCTCCGGCGGACTAGGGCCACCCCACGATGCCTCAGGCAACAGTCACCATCATTAATGCCCTTGGGCTGCACCTGCGGGCATCCTCTAAGCTATCCCAGCTCGCCACCCGTTACCCCTGCGAGGTCTGGCTGATGCGCGGCGCCAAAAAGGTAAATGCCAAGAGTGTCCTAGGGGTCACCATGCTCGCCGCGGGCCCGGGAACGCAGGTCACCGTCCAGACCGAGGGCGAGCAGAGCGAGGCCGCCCTGCAGGCCCTACAGGAACTCATCGCCGCCCGGTTCGGGGAAGACCAATGACCGCCTGGTCTCTGTCAGGGATTGGCGTGGGCGATGCCCTGGCCATCGGGCGAGCATGGGTGCTGGCACCGGCCCGGCTCGACCTGCCCCGACGACACCTAGCACCGGTACAGGTAGAGGCCGAGGTCGCCCGGTTTCAGACTGCAGTGGCACAGGTGGAAGCAGAGCTCGAGGGGCTGAGACAGGCCCTGGGAGATGAGCCTGCGGCCGAACTGCGGGCGTTTCTGGATCTACAGTCGATCGTCATGCATGACCCTCTGCTGATCGACGAGACGGAGCTGCGTATCCGGCAAGAGCTCTGCAATGCGGAATGGGCCCTGGTGCAGCAGCTAGAGGCTGTTTCCCTGCAGTTTGACGAGATTGAAGATGCCTATCTGCGCGAACGCAAGGCCGATGTGCAGCAGCTCGTCGACCGAATTCTCAAGGCTATGCAGGGCGCAGGCGGCCTGGCAGCGCTCTTTGAACAAGAGACTACAGACCCAAGTCAGCCGCCCTGGATTCTCGTGGCCCGGGACATCGCCCCCGCCGATATGCTGGTGCTGCGGCAGCATTCCTTCGCGGGGTTTGCCACCGATAGCGGCAGCGCCACCTCCCACACGGCGATTCTCGCCCGCAGCCTGGGCCTGCCCGCCGTCGTGGGCGTCCCGGGGCTGCACGACCAGGTAGACCAGGGTGCGGTGTTGGTGCTCGACGCGGAAAACGGGATGGTGGTCGGAGCCCTCGATGAGACGGCGCTTTCCCGCTATCAGGACCGACAGACCCACCAGGTCTTTGTCCGCCAGCAGCTCGAGGCCATTCGTCATCTGGAGAGCACCACCCGGGATGGCCAACGGGTGCTGCTCATGGCCAATATTGATCTGCCTGAGGATGCAGCCATGGCGGGCCAACGGGTGCTGCTCATGGCCAATATTGATCTACCTGAGGATGCAGCCATGGCGCTCGCCCGAGGCTGTGAGGGAGTAGGCCTGCTACGCAGTGAGTTTCTCTTTATGAATCGGACATCGATGCCAAGCGAGGAGGAGCAGCTGGCTGCCTATAAAACGGCGGTACTTGCCATGTCGGGCCGGGTGGTGACGATTCGCACACTCGACTCCGGGGCAGACAAGGATGTGCCGGCCTTACAGGCGAGCCGGGCGCGCCCGGCCAACCCGGCGCTTGCACTTCGGGCCATTCGGCTCTGCCTGGCTGAGCCCGAGATCTTCCTCACCCAGGTGCGTGCCATCCTGCGGGCCTCGGCCTTTGGTCCGGTCAAGGTTCTGGTTCCCCTGGTGAGCGGGCCTGCAGAGATCATCGCTGCCCGCGAACTCATCGCCAAGGCCATGTCAGAACTGCGGGCCAAGGAGCAGTCGTTTGATGCTCGGGTGCCGATCGGGGCCATGATTGAAGTGCCCTCTGCCGCGATTGCCATCGACGGGCTGCTTGCCCATATCGACTTTGCCTCACTTGGCACCAATGACCTTATTCAGTACACCCTGGCCATCGACCGCACCGACAGCGAGGTTGCCCATCTCTATGACCCCCTCCATCCGGCCGTGATACGGCTGATTCAGAACACCCTCACGGCCTGCCGGCGGGCCGGAACACCTGTCTCACTCTGCGGAGAGATGGCCGGGGATCCTCGGTTTACGCGGATTCTTATCGGGCTGGGCCTGCGGGAGTTTTCCATGCACTCCGCAGAGATACTTCGGGTAAAGCAGGAAGTGCTCGACTGCGATGCACAGGCCATGGCCCGACCGGCACGGCGTCTAACCCGCCTAGGCGACCCCGCAACCTTGCGGGCAGCGGTTGCCCAGTTCAACCAGCACGGCAGCCCTGGGCAAACGGCTCGCCCGCCGTCGGGGCTCTGACCGTCTCGCTGACCGTGTCCCTAACCGTCTGAATCCAGCCCATTCTGAGAGCAGCCACCACGGCCTCGGCCCGGTTCTTTACCTGAAAGGCCCGCAGGATGGCGCTGATGTGTACCTTAGCGGTGCCCTCTGACATGTTTAAGCTACGGCAGATCAGTTTGGTGGGCAGGCCCTCGCAGAGACACTGCAAGACCTCAAACTGTCGGGGGGTCAGGGCGGACCATGCGGGCTGCGCCTCGGGCTCCTTCACCTGGATATGAATCACTGCAGCACCCCCCGGGCGCAGGCTGCGTCGATTTCCGGGAGAATAGGTGGTTCCAATCGCGGCAGAGGGCATATGAATAGCGGGCCTAGGCCGTGGCTTTTTCTGGGCATGGTGGGCGGTTAAGACGTCTAACATTGGCGAACGATGCATTACAGAATTCTCCTTCTGGCGTAATGAAAACGTCGACAGTGTTGCGAGTGAAGATGGCGTGAAATGAAAAAAAATGTGTCGCTGGTCCCGTGGCTGTTGTGAATCCTTCCACCCTTTCCGTCGGATCCGTCTTAGCCCAGGAGGCTGAATTTTCCAGTCCCTTGCGCCTGGTAAGTGGCCAGGAAATCGGGCCCTATCGGCTGGCCTACGAGACCTATGGCAGGCTCAACGCCCGGGCAGACAATGCCGTACTCATCTGCCATGCGCTGAATGCCTCGCACCATGTGGCCGGCAGCCGACCCGATAATCCCGATGACATCGGCTGGTGGGACAACATGATTGGCCCGGGTAAGCCCGTGGACACTCGCCAGTTCTTTGTCATTGGCGTGAACAACCTCGGCTCCTGTTTTGGCTCGACCGGCCCGGCAAGCCTCAACCCCGCCACCGGCCAGCCCTACGGTAGCGACTTTCCGGTGGTCACCGTTGAAGACTGGGTGCATGCCCAGGCCCTTTTGGCTGACCGCCTTGGCATTCATCGGTTTGCGGCGGTGATGGGCGGAAGCCTGGGGGGAATGCAGGCCATGCAGTGGGCGATCTCTTACCCCAGTCGGGTGGCGCATGCGGTGGTCATTGCCTCGACCCCTCGCCTTTCGGCCCAGAATATTGCCTTTAACGAGGTGGCACGCCGCGCCATACTCAATGACCCCGACTTCCACGGGGGGCATTACTACGCCCACGGTGTGGTGCCACGACATGGCCTATCGGTGGCCCGTATGATCGGTCATATCACCTATCTGTCTGATGACGACATGGCCCAGAAGTTCGGCCGCAGCCTGCGCGGAGCCAACGACTATCGGTTTGGCTTTGATGTCGAGTTTGAAATCGAATCGTATCTACGCCATCAGGGTGAAAAGTTCTCGGGCTACTTTGATGCCAACACCTATCTGCGTATCACGCGCGCTCTAGACTACTTTGACCCTGCCCGCAGCCACGGGGGCGACCTGGCCAAGGCGCTTGCGCCGGCAACGGCAGCCTTTTGTCTGGTGTCCTTTACCACCGACTGGCGGTTTCCGCCGGAGCGGTCTCGCGAGATGGTCTCTGCCCTGATGCAGAACAATGCGCGGCTCACCTATGCGGAAATTGATGCCCCCCATGGGCATGACGCCTTCCTGATGTCCGATCCGCGGTACCACGCTCTGATAAGCGAATACTTTCGTCAGGTGCACCGCACCTTAGGGCGGACTGATGACTAGCGAGACCCGCGGCATGGGCCCTGCGGATGGCCAGACCGCGCCCGAAAGAGACGCCGATCTACCGGTGCCTGGGCTTCGATCCGACCTTGCCAAGATCGCCGACTGGGTGCCCAAAGGGGCCCGCGTGCTGGACCTAGGCTGCGGAGACGGAAGCCTCTTGGCCTGGCTGGCCGAGAATAAGGGCTGCCATGGCTATGGCGCAGAGATCGCCCATGACAACCTGGTCACCTGCCTTTCCCGCGGCGTGAGCGTGGTGCAGGCCAATATCGATGAGGGCCTGGAGATCTTTTCTGGCAGCCGGTTCGATATCGTTATCCTGAGCCAGGCCCTTCAGGCCACCCACCAGACCGAACGCATCCTTACCGAAATAGCCCAGCTCGCCCGTGAGGTGATTGTGAGTATTCCCAATTTCGGCCACTGGTCTCATCTGATTTCACTTGCCCGAGGCCACATGCCGGTAAACCGCAGGCTTCCCTATCAGTGGTACGACACGCCAAACCTGCACTTTGCAACAACCCAGGACTTTGAGCAGCTGCTTGCCAGGCTACAGATGACCGTATTACAAAAGGCCTATCTGCGCGAGTCCACAGGCCAGGTGCATCCGGTTCGCTGGTGGCCAACACTACGGTCTACCCTGGCCCTTTATCGGTTTAAGGCCTCTGGCAGCGTCAGTAGCGAGAAGGCCTTGGGCGTTTCTTCCCACCATCCACATAGGAGAATCACATGACATCGATTGGCATCGTAGGCGCAGGCACCATGGGCAACGGGATTGCACAGGCGTTTGCCGTAAAGGGGCTTACCGTGGTGCTGCAAGACCTCTCCGCCCCGGCGCTTGAGAAGGCCGTGGCCACGATCTCTGGCTCCTTAGACCGGCTGATAAAAAAAGGCAGTCTCACTGCCGAAGAAAAAAGCCAGGCCATGGCCCGCATCACCACCCACACCGAGACGGCAGGTCTTGCGGCGTCCGACCTGATTATCGAGGCAGCCACAGAAAACGAGGCGGTGAAGGTCAAGATCCTGCAAGGTCTGGAGGCACTTGTTTCTGCCAAGGCGGTTATCGCCACCAATACCTCGTCCTTGTCTATTACCCGACTCGGTTCTCAGATGAAAAATCCTGGCCGGTTTGTGGGTATGCATTTTTTTAACCCCGTGCCTCTCATGCCGCTGGTGGAGGTTATTGAAGGCCTCAAGACAGCCGCCGAGACCACCGACAAGGTAATGGCCCTGGCCAGAGACCTCGGCAAAACGCCCATAAGGGTTAAGAATAGTGCGGGCTTTGTGGTCAACCGGTTGCTCTGCCCGATGATCAACGAAGCCGTTTTCGTCTATGCCGAGGGGCTTGCCAGCGCCCAGGAGATAGACGATGGCATGAAGCTTGGCTGCAACCATCCGATCGGGCCCTTAGCCCTGGCCGACCTGATTGGTCTGGATGTGCTGCTGGCCGTAATGAATGTGTTGTCTGAGCACTTTGAAGATCCCAAGTACCGGCCCGCGCCTTTGCTCAAAGAGATGGTGGACGCCGGCTACCTGGGCAGAAAGACAGGTCGGGGCTTTTACGACTATTCGCGGTAGGCTAGGGGCCCTAGCCGGCAAACTGCGTCTGCAGCCAACGGCGAAGGGCCGGAAAGTCGGGTTCACCCACATAGCGCTTGAATATCTGGCCCTTGGCATCGATCACAAAGGTGGTCGGTGTCACAGAGACATCGCCAAAGGCCCGTGCCCAGTCGCCGGTGGTGTCATGCACCACGGTAAAAGGCAGCGCCCGGTCTTGCACAAACCTCTCCAGAAAGTCTGGCCGGTCGTAGCGCATGGCCACGGCAATCGTCTGAAATCCTTTGCTGGAGAATTCTTCATGCAGGGCCACGATATCGGGCATTTCTTTCACACAGGTGACGCAGCTGGTGGCCCAGAAGTTCACCAGATAAGGCCTGCCCTTGAGCGCCGTTGTCGCCACCGACTGGCCATTGAGGTCGGTTCCCTGCACCATGGGGGCTGGGGCAGAGCGCAAGAGCCACCAGGCGGCGGCTGCCACAACCAGAACGGTGGCCAGGATAAGCCAGCCGCGGGCACCAACAAGCGCTCCCCACGGGGGGCCGCGCCGCAGGCCAGCAGTTGGGATGTTAGACCTTACCGTGTCCACATTTCTGATGGCCCCTAAGCCCCCAAGGCGGCAAGACCGCATCACAATCTCCTTTACGACCAGCGGCAGTGTTGATCCTGCAGACCAGACACCATTGCGCCGCGCCCTAACAAAAAAATAGTCCCGTTCAATAGTAGACCAATGCCCGATTCTGTCCTGCCTGCTGCCCCTGCCGACACGGCAAAACCCACTATAGACCTTCAGGTCGAAGGGATGACCTGTGCCGGGTGTGTCGCTCGGGTAACCAAGGCCCTTGCAAAAATTCCTGGGGCCCATGCGGAGGTTAGCCTGATCGAACACCGTGCGCGGGTCACCGGGGCAGACCTCGAGACTGCGGTTGCGGCCATTCGGCGCGCCGGCTATACCGCAAGCCCTCTTGCCGGCGCTCAGCCCCCTGCCGCAGCAGCCCAGAAGGCTATGCAGACGGCGGCCGCTGCGAATCAGCAACAGACGCCGGAAACGGCGGGGCTCCCCCCTATGAGTCCTTCTAGCCCTATTAGCCCCGTCAGCCCTGGCCTACGCAAGGGGTTTTCACAGGCCTCCTGGGCAAGCCGTGTGGCAGCCCTGGCGCTGGCCATTATGGTCATAGAAATGGGCGGCATGGCCTTAGGCGCTGGCCATGGTCTGGTGCCGTTGTGGCTGCAGGCGGTGCTTGCAAGTCTGATGCAATTTTGGGTTGGGGCTCCCATCGCCCAGAGGGGCATTCGCTCAGTGCGCCATGGCAGGGCCAGCATGGAGACGCTCATTCTGCTCGGAACCGCGACCGCCTACCTCTGGTCCATGGGCCTGTGGCTGGGGCCCTGGGTTCTGCCGATTTTTTCTGCTAACCCATCGGTTCTGGGCGCAGCGGGCCAAGGCCAGATCTACTTTGAGGCCTCGGTGGTGGTACTCGCCATGATGCACCTTGGCCCTCGGCTCCAAGACCGGGCGCAGGCCCGAACCCTTGCTGCCCTCGCACCCTTCCTACACGAGGCCTCAAGCCCTGTGCTGCGATTCGCAGGGCAGCCCTCAGACCTGGCCGATCCGGCATCGGTACTGCCCGAACGGCTAAGCGCATGCACCGCCCAGGGACTAAAAAACGGCGAACATCTATGGCTTGCAGCCGGGGCTGGCCTGCCCTGCGACGGGGTCGTTGTCGCGGGTACCAGTGAGTTCGATGAGTCGGGCCTCACGGGAGAGTCGCTGCCAGTTGCCAGAGGCGTGGGGGACCGGGTCATCGGCGGTACACGCAATATCTCCGAGCCGGTCCTCGTGCGTGTGGAAGGCAACCCCGACCAGTGGCGGCAGTCGCGGCTGCGCGATCAGATGATGTCGGCCCTTGCCAGCCGCGCTCCGATTGCCGAGTGGGCCGACAAGGTGGCGGCCGTTTTTGTGCCTGCCGTCGCGGCCTTGGCCGTAATGAACCTGATTGTCCAGACGCTGTGGGGGGCGGGTTTTGCCGTGGCCCTGGAGCGCTCAATCGCCCTTTTGGTTGTCGCCTGCCCCTGTGCCTTAGGCCTTGCCACCCCCATGGCCATCGCGACAGGGCTCGCACGTGGGGCTCAGAAAGGATGGCTGTTTCGCAATGCCGCAAGCCTACAGACGGCAGCCGAACTGCGACGGGTAGTATTTGATAAGACGGGCACCCTTACCGAGGGTCGGCCAAGGCTCGTGGGAATTGCCTCGGCCGATCTGCCGCCCCGGGCGATCTTGCCGGAGCACTTTCCCCCTTGGCTGGCCGCAGCCGTCGCAGCCCAGGAGGGAAACCCCCATCCGCTTGCAGGTGCTTTCTGGTCGCACGCGGCCGGCCGAGCCGAGCCCCGCGCCTACGAAGAGGCGCAGGTGCTGCCCGGGCTGGGAATAATCGCCAAGACCCCTACAGGCAGCGTCATCGTGGGAAAGCCTGCCTGGGTAGCGGATCAGACCACAGGCTCTATTCCAGAGGGGCTCGATGTGGCCGCCGCCGGCCTCTGGCCCTCGGCCAGCCAGATCGACATTGCCATCAATGGGGTCTGGCAGGGCAGCGTCTGGGCCCAGGACTCGCTTAAACCCGATGCCCACGCCGCAGTGGCCGCCTTGGCGAAGCTTGGCATCGTCTCGGCACTGCTAAGCGGCGACCGTGAGGGGGCAGTACGGGCAGCGGCAGCGGCAACGGCGATACCCCTTACAGACACCGCATGGGGGCAGAGCCCAGAGGACAAGGCCCAGCGTCTAAAACAATGGCAGTCTCAGGGCGAGAAGACGGCCATGGTTGGCGACGGCATTAACGACCTGGCTGCCATGGCACAGGCCGACCTTGCCATTGCCTTATCGGCAGGGGCCAGCATTACCTTGAAGACAGCAGACATTACTCTCACCAACAGCCAGCGACTCTTGGCCGTCGCCGAAGTCATTGGCTTTTGTCGAAAAGTACGCCGACGCATTATTGAGAACCTTGGATTCGCCTTTGGCTTTAACCTGCTGGCGCTTCCCCTGGCCGCCTCGGGCAGCCTCTCGCCGGCCATTGCCGGGGCTGCCATGGCGCTTAGTTCTGTGGCCGTTGTTAGCAACGCCCTTCGGCTGCTCAAAGACTAGCGAACCGGCATAACCTGCGTTCCCGAGGGGGACGCAGGTGCCACTGGAGCTGGCGGTGGGGCTGGTGGGGCTGGTGCCGCAGGTGCGGGGGTGGGAATCGCATTGCCTGTGCTGCCAGGCTGGGCCGGGTTGGCACCCGTGGTCTCTGGCAGAGGCCCCCCGGACTTGGCTGCAGACTCCAGGGCCATGGCCTGGCTTTCGCTGATGGTCTCAAAGACCTTTACCACCCGCCGCACCCCAGGCACCCGAGAGGTGATCTCAGCCGCCCGATTGCCCTCTTTTTCCGTCACCAGGCCCATGAGAAAGACCACGGAAGACTCGGTAACCACCTTCACAAAATTCGCGTTGATCAACTTATCATCAACCAGCGCGAGCTTAACCCGGGATGTGATAAAGGCGTCCGCCCCATAGCCGCTTGTGCTCTGCGGAGCGCCCGTCTGGGTCTCATTGATCACAAGGCGCACGTTCTCAATCCGACTGACAATCGCCGCCACCTCAGCGCGCACGGCTGCGTTAGGTACACTGCCGGTGATCAGCGCGATGCGATTAAAGCTTGTCACGCCCACAGAGACTGACTTGTCTGACGAAAACCGGGTGCGAATCCGGTCAAAGGCTTTAAGCTCTATGGCCTTGTCTTCTGCCTGGGCCCCGGCCGTGCGTCGATCGGAGATGACAAACGCGCCTACGACCATGCCTGTTGCGACCACAGGAAAGCAGCCAGAAAGGCCCATACTGCCCGCCCCAGAGAGTGCTGCCACCAGCAAGAGGCGTCGTTGGTTCATTTCGGAAACTCCTATCGTCGAGGGATCCTTATTATAAAAGACCGCCAGCCAGAAACGCCCCCGGCAGCCAGAGCCTTTGACCCGGCCCCAAGACCACCAGGTCAAACCGACAGGCTGGCAGCGGCCCCGGACGACGGCTAAGCCAGAGCAGCGCAGCCCGCACCAGGCGCTGCCGTTTGCGATGGTCTACCGAGGCGGCGGCACTGCCATAGTCAGAGCGTGACCGGTACCGAACCTCGATAAAGACCACCTGGAGGCCATCGGTCATAATGAGGTCGAGCTCTCCGCAGCGGTATCTCACATTGCGCGCAATCAGCATAAGGCCCTCAGACTGTAGAAAATCCAATGCCTGGTCTTCTGCCCACCGCCCCCGTGCAAGGCTTGCCTGTCGTCGCTGAGTCTGGGTCATGACCGAATTAAACCCAGGCCTCTATGTCATTGCTACACCCATTGGGCATATGGATGACCTCTCGCCCCATGCCCGGCAGGTATTGACACAGGCAGACCTGATCTGCGCAGAAGACACCCGCCAGTACCGCCACCTGCTGCAGCTGGCGCAGATCAGTCCGGTGTCCCAGAAGGTGATTACCATTCACGCCCACAATGAAGCCGCCCAGACCGCCCGAGTAATGGGGGCGCTCTCTGAAGGCAAACGGGTTGGCCTGGTCTCAGATGCGGGTACGCCAGGCATTGCCGACCCGGGGCAACGGCTGGTCGATGCTGCCTGGAGTCATGGGTTTGCCGTGTTTCCGATTGCTGGTCCGAGCGCCCTGACCGCAGCCTTAAGCGTCTGCGGGTTTACGCCGCAAGAGGGCCGTGCCTGGTCCTTCTGGGGGTTTCTGCCCGCCCGACGCTCGGCGCGCTTAAAGCTCCTACAGGCGATCGCCGATACCGGCGGCGTCTGCCTGGTCTTTGCCTCTCCGCATCGGCTCGAGGAAAGCATTGAGGACTGCATTACCGTGCTGGGAGAACAGACCCAGACCCTGCTGGCCAAAGAGATGACAAAAAGGTTTGAGACGCTGTGGCGGGGTTCCTTGGGCGACATCCGCCAGCAGCGCGCAGACCGCGCGGCGCTAGACCCACAGACACGCAAAGGGGAGTATGCGATTGTTTTTGCCATTCGCGAGACCGCCCCCTGCCCCGCGACAGAAAAGATTCCAGGCGACTGGGCACCCTGGCTCTCCGCAGTCAGGCGGGCCCTGCCAAAGTCTGAGGCCGCGAGAATCGTGTCTGCCGCAACCGGGCTCACCCGGCAGCAGGCCTATTCTCTGCTGCTTACACCCAATAGCCCAGACGGGCAGGATTCCTAACGCTTCTAGTAACGCTAAATGCCCTTGGCGGTTCGCTCAAGGTTCACAAGATAGTCCACGACCTGCAACGCCCGTGCCTGGCTTCCCCCCACCATCGCGGGCGAGGTAACGTACCGGCCATTTACGGACAACTGCGGAACACTATCGATACGATGGGCCTGCATCAGGGTGTTGGCGCGCTTCATCTGGGACTGCACCGAAAATGACGCCCAGGACTGTTCAAACTGCTGAGGGTCGATGCCGTTTTGCTTGGCCCAGTCTTTGAGCATAGACAGGCTGTTCATGGGCTGCTTGGCGACATGAATAGCATCAAACACCCGCGCCGAAAGCCGGTCTGCCTGACCCAAGGTTTCCAGGGTGTAGAAAAGCTTCTGGTGGCCTTCTTCGCGAAAGGAGACATGGACCTTACGAAAGACCACATGGGGGCCAACACTGGCCTTCCAGGCCGCCAGCGGACGCTCAAAGCTTCTGCAGTTCGGGCAGCCATACCAGAAAAACTCCAAGACCTCGATCTTGCCCGGCGATCCGGTTGGCACAGGGTCTCGCAACACACGATAGTCGATACCCTCATCAAACGACTGTGCCGCCAGACGCGAAGGCAGGGCCAGCGAGAAACCGAAAACAATAGGCGTGATGATGAGGCTGCGCCGAAGCGCGGACGTGATAACTGGCGTAGACCCCTGGGCTTTCATGCTTCTCCTCACTTATTGGGACGACCGCACCACTGTAGACTCCAGACCATTGTCTGACAGGCTGGTCTTGACTCGGTTCAATTCCTCAAAGCTCCTATAGGGGCCAAGGCGAACCCGATAAAAGAGTAGATTGTCGCGCTTTCCTTCCGAGATCTGTGCCTCAAAACCCATAAACGCTAGGCGGGCGCGCATCTGGTCTGCCTCGTCAGAGGACTTAAAGGCCGCCACCTGAAGGAAGAACTGGCTTACCGAGGCGGCCTGGCCCGAAACACCAGGTGTAACGCCCGGCCCAGTCGGGGCAGACGGCGTGAGAGCGGGCGGCAAGGCTCCTGCTGAGGGCGAGCCCTGACCACCAGCGCCCTCGGCAGCAGGCGCGAGATCCGTAGGCGAGGCCAAGGGGGCTGACTTCGAACCAGCGCGGCCCTCATTATCGATGGGGGAGGAGGATGCGCCGGCCTTTTGCGATGACTGCGAGGGCTGCCCCGTCTCCGGCGGGACTCCAGAGATCGAGCCTTGGGGCCGTTGTATGCCACGGTCTACAAAGGGAACGGGGGCCTGGGTAATGTACAAGGCCACTGCGGCGGCAAGTACCAGTGCGGTCGCAAACCCGAGCACAAAAGGAAGCAAGGCAAGCCCCTGCGGCGGCAGAGAAGGCCTAAGATGGCCTGAAAAAGAAAGGGGGCCTAGAGGGCTTAAGAAGCGGGTCACAGTCTCGTGATGATACCGAGTGCCGACCCAGTCTGCCTGAGACTATCGCGCAGAACCACCGCTACATCTGCTCGGGTGCTGAGACCCCAAGCAGCCCCAGCCCTTCCCGCAGAATAGCCGCAGTGCCGGTGACTAAGGCAAGGCGCGCATCTCTGAGATCGGATTGTCCAATCAGCACCCGTTGGGCATTGTAGAAGCTGTGAAAGTCGGCAGCCAGGTCTCGCAGGTAAAAGGCAAGCACATGGGGGGAGAGCCCCTCTGCAGCCTCTGACAGTGCCTCTGGAAACTGCGCAAGCCGCATCAACAGGGACTTCTCATGGGGCGTAACCAGAAGGGCAAGATTGGGCAGAGACACGGCGGCAGATGCAACGGAAACCGGGTGTTGCAGGTCTTGCCTGCCCAATGCGGCCGGGGCCTGCCAGCGGTCGCGGGCGCTACCTGCCTGGGCGAGCACGCTACAGGCACGCGCATGGGCGTACTGGATATAGTAGACCGGGTTCTCATCGCTACGTGACAAGGCAAGGTCGATATCGAAGACAAACTCGGTATCGGCCTTTCGGGAAATCAAAAAAAACCGCACTGCATCCCGGCCCCGGACAAGGTCGCCATCGCCAGACCAGGAAATCAGATCGCGCAGCGTGACGTAGCTGCCCGCCCGCTTGGAGATCTTCACCTCCTGACCGCCCCGAACCACGGTAACCATTTTGTGTAGTACATATTCGGGAAAGTCAGCAGGAATACCGGCCTGCAGGGCTGCGAGACCAGCGCGCACGCGGGCAATGGTGCCGTGGTGGTCTGAGCCTTGAATGTTGATGGCCCTGTGCACGCCCCGCAGAAACTTCTGCTCATGGTAGGCCAGATCAGGAACAAAGTAGGTAAAGCCCCCGGCCTGCTTCTGCATCACACGGTCTTTATCGTCACCGAAGTCGGTAGAGCGCAGCCAGAGGGCGCCCTCGTGCTCATAGGCATAACCCGAGGCCCGTAGCCGCCTGACGATATCAGCCACATGGCCCTCACGGTACAAGGCAGATTCGAGGCTAAACCGGTCAAACCGCACCCCAAAGGCCTTAAGGTCCTCGTCTTGTTCGCACCGAAGGTAGGCCACGGCAAAGGCGCGCACCGCCTCAATATCGGTAGGATCGGCCCGAGCTGTCACCGCAGGGGCATCAGCGGGTACGACGGTACGGCCAGCCATGTAGGCAGCAGCAATATCGGTAATGTAATCGCCGCGATAGCCATCGGCAGGAAAGCGAGGGTCTTCGGGCGATATCCCCTGAATGCGCGCCTGTACGGATAGGGCGAGGTTTTCAATCTGGGTGCCGGCATCGTTGTAATAAAACTCACGCGTGACTGCGGCGCCCTGGGCCTCTAGGAGCGCCGCAATGCAGTCGCCGAGCGCCGCCTGCCGGCCATGGCCCACATGCAAAGGTCCGGTGGGGTTGGCAGAGACAAACTCCAGCAGCACCTGCCGATCGCCTCGGGCAGGGCTTCGGCCAAAGGCGGTCGGCGCACGCAGAATCGGTTCGAGGATCGACCCCTGGGCTGCGGCCGTCAGCCATAGGTTGATAAATCCCGGGGCTGCCGCCTCAGCCTTCTCCAGAGGCGGCGCCACAGGACCCGCCACAGGACCTTCGGGGCCTTCAGGGCTCTTGGGGGCCTCTGGGGTCTCAGGGCGTCTGCCCATAAGCTGTCGGGCGATCGCCCCAGCGAGCCTTAAAGGCGGCACCCCCCAGCCCTTGGCAAGGCGCAGCGACAGGCCCGATGCAAGGTCGCCATGGCCTGCCTGCTTCGTGGGAACCAGGCTTTTGAGGATGGCCTCCTCGCCCGGAAGGTTCAGGCCTGACGGGGCCGGAGGGATGTCAGGGTCCACGCCTGCTGCTACTGCAGCAAGGGCGGACTGAAGGGCAATGGCAACCGCCTGCTTAGGGGTTTGAGTCATTCGGGTAGTTGGTGTGGCGCGTCTGGCAGGAATCGAACCTGCGACCCTTGGCTTCGGAGGCCAATACTCTATCCACTGAGCTACAGACGCAGGCGCAGGCTTCGTATAATACGCGGGATCGTTGATCAGCGATGCCACTTGCAGCATCGGCAGCATCGGCCCCTATTACTCAGCCCCGGAGACGCAATGAGCGAACACGAGAGTCCCATAAAAACCCCCCAGCAGTTAATCGTCGCGGTAGTGCTCGCCTTCGTGGTGCCCATCGTGGTGATTGTGTTGCTCACCGTCTATGTGGGTTCACGGCCAAAGATGGGGGCGGGTAGTGATGCCTTTTCTCCCGAGGCCACCGCCCAGCGCATCGCGCCCATAGGCCGCGTGGCCAGTGGGCCCGAGGCAGCAGCAGGCGGCACCACTGCGGCTGCCGTGATCCGAACCGGGGCACAGGTCTACTCTGCCGCATGTGCGGCCTGTCACACTACTGGCGCCTTAAACGCGCCCAAACTAGGCGATGCCTCTGCCTGGAAGCCCCGGCTTGCCCAGGGCCTGGAGGGGCTCTATCAGTCCTCCATGAAGGGCAAGGGCGCCATGCCAGCACAGGGTGGCGGCCGATACTCTGATGAAGAGATTCGTAAGGCCACCGTTCACCTTGCCAATAGTGCGGGTGGCAGCTTTAAAGAGTAGGCACAGGAAATGGCAGCCACACTGGGCCTTGTTGATCGGCTGTGTATTGCCGCAGACAACGCCCTGCGTACCCTTGTGAGCAGTGCCCCTGCGGGATCGGGGCGTCCCTCGCCTGCCGCGGCCCTTCCCGAGGCAAGCCTCAGCCCCGCGGATCGTGCCCTAAGCGCGGCCCTGATGCGGGTAAATCATTCGGGAGAAGTGGCCGCACAGGCGCTTTATCAGGGGCAGGCCTTGGCGGCTGGCACGCCGGAGCTCGAAGGCCTGCTGCGGCAGGCGGCCCGCGAGGAGGCCGATCATCTACGATGGTGCGAAGACCGCATAAGAGCCTTAGAGGGCCGCAAGAGCCTTTTGAACCCCTTGTGGTATGCCGGTGCCTTTGGCCTGGGATATCTGGCCGGACGGCTCGGCGGGCCGGTCTCCCTGGGATTTCTGTCCGAAACCGAGAAGCAGGTAGAGTCGCATTTGCATAGCCATCAGGCACGGCTGCCGGCCGATGACCGGAGCTCCCATGCCGTAGTGGCCCAGATGATTCAAGATGAAGCTAGTCATGGCCAAAACGCCCGCCACCATGGGGCAAGGCCCCTGCCCCTCGTCGTGCGTTCGGCTATGCGGCTGTCTGGCCGGGTCATGACCGGCACGGCGCATTACCTCTAGAGGCTTCCCTGGCCTAGCTCTGACTCAGGGGATCGATTTCGATCACCAGGTCTACCGTGGTTCGCACACTGGCATAGAACTCCTCTACCTGGCCCACGATCTGGGCACGGGTCTTGCGGGTGGGGCCTTCGACCACCAGATGCCAGCGCACCCTGCCGGCGCGGCGCTCAGGATAATCCGGGGCGGGCGGGTATACCTGTGCCTCAGACCATTGGGGGTCTGCATTGGGCTGCCGCCGCTGGTCACGCAGCCATGCGTAAAGACGGCGGTGCAGGTCGGCGGCCCAGGCACGAAGACGGTCTTGGTCCCTGTCGGCAAGCCGCACGATAGCCATATGGCCATAAGGGGGAAGCCCCGCGGCCCGGCGCTCTTCCATCAGGCGGCGGACAAAGGCCTCCGTGGTGTTTTCCACCAGTGCGCGAAACAGCGGATGCTGTGGATATCGGGTCTGGATCAGCACCTCGGCCAGGGGGCTGTTAGTGCCCTGGGTATCCGGCAGAGAGGTATGCCGCCCTGCCCGCCCAGCCACCTGTGTCAGGGTGGCCAATAGCCATTCCGGGGCGCGAAAGTCCGGGTGCAGCAGCTGCTGGTCGGCATCGGCAACCACCACCAGCCGCAGGCCGGGCAGGTCGTGCCCCTTGGCCATCATCTGGGTTCCGACGATGATCTGCACCCGTCCCTGAGAAATGGCCTGCATGGCCGCCTGCATCTCTTTCACAGAGCCGATGGCATCGCGGTCGAGCCGCAGGATACTGGCTGTGGGAAAGGCCCGCTGCAGGGTGTCTTCTAGCTTTTGAATCCCGCGTCCGATGGGGCCGACGTCTTGCGCGCCGCAGTCCGGACAGGCCTGCGGGGCGGGCGTCTGAAGGCCACAGTGGTGACAGATCAGCCGCCACCGTCGAGAGACCCGGTGCAGCACCATTGGGGTAAGACAGGCGCCACAGTGTTGCACCCAGCCACAGGACTCACAGCCCAATACGGGCGCCCAGCCCCGTCGGTTGAGAAAGACCAGGGCCTGGCCCCCTGACGCGAGCACCTGGCCAATCGTCTCGCGTGCGGGCTGCGTTAGGCCGTCGGTGGCGGGCGTTACCAGCGTGTCTATGAGGCGCACGGGGGGCCGTTGGGCACCGGTGGCCTGCCGAGACATCACAAGCCGCTGGTAGGCGCCATCCTCGCAGCGGGCGAGGCTCTCCAGGCTTGGCGTCGCAGAGCCCAAAATGACGAGCGCATTCTCCTGGCGGGCCCGATAGACCGCTAAGTCTCGGGCGGAGTAGCGCAGGCCGTCCTGCTGCTTAAGCGCCGCGTCGTGTTCCTCATCGACAATTACCAGGCGCAGCCTCGGCAAAGGAGTTAACACCGACAGGCGCGTGCCGATGGCCAGATGGGCGACGCCCTGGGCTGCCATGAGCCAGGATACGGCGCGGCCTTTTTCGGGCATGCCGCTGTGCAGGTTTACCAGCGTCTTTTCAGGAAAGGCCTTACACATCCTGTTTTCGAGCTGCGGGGTCAGGCCGATTTCCGGAACCATCAGCAGCACCTGGGCATCGGGTTCTGCCTGCCACAGGGCATGCATGGCCTCAATATAGACCCTTGTCTTGCCGCTGCCCGTGACACCATGCAGCAGTAGTGGGGAGGATGGCTGGTCACGCAGCGTCTCGGTAAGCTGCGCGGCGATCGCCTGCAGGGCGCTAGACTGTTCCTTGGTGAGTGGGTCGATGGGCGGCTCGATGACCGGGAGGGCTTGCGCGCCTGAGGACTTCCCAGCCTGGGATGGCAGTTGGTGGGCCCGAGAATTTGCGGGTTTGCGGCTCTTCGGGGCGTATCCCACGGGCCTTTGCAGATAAGGCGGAATGGCGGTTGCCAGAACGGCGCCCAAGGGTCGGTGATAGTAGGTCGCGGCAAACGCGTAGAAGCTGCGGGTACGCTCCGACAGGGCCGGGAGCTGTGGGCGTATCGGGCTTAGCGGACGAATCTGGTCGGGTGACAGGTTCTCAGGCGGGGTGTCGGAGACCGAGAGGACAAGGCCCAGCAGCGCACGCTTTCCCAACGGCGCGATGCACCAGTCCCCCGGCGCCAGGATTCCTGAGGGCGTGGTCGACTGTTCCTCCCACTTGGGTGTGGGCGTGCTCGCGGCGGCGTAAGTAAGCGGACCCAGGCGTGGCGTGGCGAGCGCCACCGAGTACCAGCGGGGAGCGTGGGCTTGGAGGCCGGAAGTGCTCAGGGGGCTCGGGTGGATAGGAGGGGTTGGCGGTCCTGCGCTGCCCTCGGGGGAGGGAGGGCCTGTGGACAAGTCTGTGGGAAACTGGGACAAGCGCACTCCCCATACGTCTGGACAGATGCTGATTTAAATCTATTAGCTAGCGTAAATTGAATATTTGCTGCAAAAAAACAATGTGTTAAGAAATAGGCTAGGAGTAAATTTGCAGATTTAACCGATAAATTACCACGCCATACGGTGTGCACAACCCGGGCCAGTTAGGCGCACCGGCTTAGGCCTGCTGACCGCTGAATTCGGCCACCGCCTCTACTAAGCACTGGACATTTTCCACCGGCGTAAACTGAGAAATGCCGTGGCCCAGATTGAATACATGGCCCGCGCCCTCGCCTAAGGTACCAAAGCTGCGGATGGCCTGGCCTACTTCTGCCCGGATATGGGCAGGGGTACCCAGAAGCACGGCGGGATCAAGGTTGCCCTGCACCGCGCAACGGCTACCCACCCGGGCCCGAGCCTGGTCAAGGCTGATGCTCCAGTCAACGCCAATGGCGGAGCATCCTGTGGCGGCGGTTTTTTCCAGCCATCCAGAGCCTCCTTTTACAAAAACAATCGTCGGCAGGGCGGGATGGCTCTGGGTGAGGCCATCGATTATCCGCCTGATGTAGGGCTGCGAAAATTTTTCAAAGGCGGCGTCTGCAAGCAGGCCTCCCCAGCTATCGAAGACCATCATCGCCTGGGCACCCCGGTCTGCTTGCATGCGACAGTAGCCAATAACCACCTCGGTAATTCTGCCAAGCAGCTGATGCACCAGATCAGGCCGACTGTAGAGCCATTTTCGTACTGAAAGAAAGTCGTCTCCGCTGCTGCCTCCGGAGATCATGTAGCAGGCGAGCGTCCACGGGCTTCCCGTAAATCCAATAAGCGGAACCCTGCCCTGCAGCTCCTGGCGAATGAGGGCAACCGCATCTCCAACATAGCCCAGAGCCGGGCCAATGTCGATCTGCGGCAGGCCGGCAATATCGGCCTCTGAGGTGATGCGGCGATGAAACCGGGGTCCTTCCCCTTCGACAAAATGCAGGCCAAGCCCTAAGGCATCGGGTACCGTAAGAATGTCTGAGAAGAGGATGGCCGCATCAAAGCCATACCGGTCGATGGGCTGCAGGGTGACCTCACAGGCAAGTTCTGGGGTCTTGCACAGCGTGAGAAAGTTGCCAGCCTTTTTACGTGTCGCGTTGTACTCGGGAAGATATCGCCCTGCCTGGCGCATCAGCCAGACCGGGGTACGGTCAACGGGTTTGCGGGCGAGGGCGCGTAAAAAGAGGTCGTTCTGAAGGGTCAAAACTACCGCTTACCCCGGAGCTTACGGATTGCAGAGAGCTGCGCAATAGCCTCAAGAAGCTCAGCCTGGGCACGGGCGTAGTCGATATTGGCGGCCCGATTCGCCAGGGCCTCCTCTGCCTTACGCCGCGCCTCCTCTGCCCGGGCCTCGTCCAGGTCTTTGCCACGAATCGCGGTATCGGCAAGAACCGTAACCGCTCGTGGCTGCACTTCTAAGATACCGCCCGCAACAAATATCAGCTCTTCTTTGCCATCGTTTTGGATACGAACGGCACCTGGACGAATCTTGGTGATCAATGGGGTATGCCCCGGAAGAATGCCAAGTTCCCCCTGGTCTCCCGGCAGGGCAACAAACTCTGCCTGCCCGGTGTAGACGTGCTCTTCAGCACTTACAACGTCTACGTGGATTGTCTTAGCCATGGGCTTTCCTCAGTGGGGTTTTTTCTTGGGCAGGATCTGTAAGAGCGACAAAGGCCTACTGGAGAGACTTGGCCTTCTCAAACGCTTCTTCGATCGGGCCGACCATGTAGAAGGCCTGCTCTGGAAGGCTATCGCACTCGCCATCGACAATCATCTTAAACCCGCGGATGGTGTCGGCAAGGGTGACATACTTGCCGGGGGAGCCCGTGAAGACCTCTGCCACGTTAAACGGCTGCGATAAGAACCGCTGGATTTTCCGCGCGCGGGCCACTGCGAGCTTATCGTCAGGCGAGAGCTCGTCCATGCCGAGAATGGCGATGATGTCCCGCAGTTCTTTGTAGCGCTGCAAGGTGGCCTGCACCCGGCGGGTAACGCCATAGTGCTCTTCGCCAATGACGTTGGGGTCCACCTGACGCGAGGTGGAGTCAAGCGGGTCGACCGCAGGGTAGATACCGAGCGAGGCGATGTCGCGAGAGAGCACCACTGTGGCATCGAGGTGGGCGAAGGTGGTGGCCGGAGAGGGGTCGGTGAGGTCGTCGGCTGGCACATACACCGCCTGAATCGACGTAATCGAGCCCACCTTGGTAGAGGTAATACGTTCTTGCAGACGGCCCATTTCTTCTGCAAGCGTTGGCTGATAGCCCACCGCAGAAGGCATACGACCAAGCAATGCAGACACCTCGGTTCCGGCAAGCGTGTAGCGGTAGATATTGTCGATAAACAGCAGAATGTCTCTGCCTTCATCACGGAAAGCCTCGGCCATGGTGAGCCCGGTCAGGGCCACACGCAGCCGGTTTCCGGGGGGCTCGTTCATCTGGCCAAAGACCATGGCCACCTTATCGAGAACATTAGAGTCTTTCATCTCGTGGTAGAAGTCGTTGCCCTCACGGGTCCGCTCACCCACACCTGCAAAGACCGAGAGGCCAGAGTGTTGCTTGGCGATGTTGTTAATGAGTTCCATCATGTTGACGGTCTTGCCCACACCCGCGCCACCAAAGAGCCCAATTTTTCCACCCTTTGCAAACGGGCAGATGAGGTCGATCACCTTGATGCCGGTTTCAAGCAGCTCCACCGAGGGCGAAAGCTCCGAGAAGATTGGCGAGGGCTGATGAATCGCACGTCTGGCCTCAGTGGGAATCGGGCCCGCCTCATCGATCGGACGACCCAGCACATCCATAATCCGTCCCAGGGTCTCGTGGCCAACGGGGACCGAAATAGGCGTGCCAGTGCTGTTGACGGGCATGCCTCGGCGAAGGCCGTCAGACGAGCCCATTACAATGGTGCGAACAACACCATCGCCAAGCTGCTGCTGGACCTCAAAGGTGAGGCCTTTTTCAACCAAGGGGTGCTCGGCACTGGGGTCAAGCATGAGAGCGTCAAAGACCTTGGGCATCCCCTCGGTGGGAAACTGCACATCAACTACAGCGCCTATGCACTGAACAATTTTTCCTTGTGGAGAGCTCATCTTTTGCGTCCTTAAGTCAGTCTGAAGGGTTAAACGTAGGTATCTACTCTGTGAAAGTCTCGGGAAGTAAGGGTGTTTGACGAATTAGACGGCAGCGGCACCGCCCACGATTTCGGAGAGTTCTTTGGTAATACCGGCCTGGCGGGCTTTGTTGTAGGTCAGTTGCAGCTCATCGATGAGCGTCTTGGCATTGTCGCTCGCAGACTTCATTGCCACCATGCGGGCGCTCTGTTCACAGGCCATGTTCTCAGCAACCGCCTGATAAATTAAAGACTCCACATAACGGGTCAGAAGCTCCGTGAGCACCTGCTCCGCACCAGGCTCGTAGAGATAGTCCCAGTCGTGATTGGGATCGGTGCGTTCGGGCCGATCGTCATCAAGCGGCAGAAGCTGCCGTACCAGAGACTCCTGCTTCATGGTGTTTATAAAGAGGCTGGAGGCCAGATAGACCGCATCAAGTTCTCCGGCGGCAAAGGCATCGAGCTGCACCTTCACCGGGCCAATTAAGGTCTCTAGGCGCGGCGTATCGCCAAGCTGCACGGCATGGGAGACCACCTTGGCCCCGATGCGACTAAAAAAACCAAGGCCCTTATTGCCAAAGGCCGTCACCCGCACCTCTGCGCCGTCCGCCTCCCACTGCTTCACGCGCTGCGTGAGAATGCGCAAGAGGTTGGTATTTAGGCCACCACAAAGCCCCTTGTCGGTGGTAACGACAATGAGGCCCACCTTGCGCAGGGTCTGGCGCTTGGCCATAAAGGGGTGGATAAACTCCGGCGTGGCATGGCTGAGGTTGGCACAGATGGACCGCACGATATCGCTGTATGGCCGCCCAGCCCGCATCCGGTCTTGGGCTTTACGCATTTTTGAGGCCGCCACCATCTCCATGGCCTTGGTGATCTTGCGCGTATTTTGAACGCTCTTGATCTTGGTACGGATTTCCTTTGAGCCGGGCATGGGGCTATTCCTTCACAAACTGTTCGGCGAGAAAACAAGGCATGACGATTAGGCTTTTTACCAAAGACTGATGGGAACAGACGGCATTAGACTGCAGCGGTCTTCTTGTAGGACTGAATGGCGGCGCGTAGCTCGGCCTCCGATTCTTTGCTTAAGTCCACACCGGTCTCCATGGCCCCGATGAGCGAGGCATGCTTAGATCGCAGGTGGTCACGCAGTCCGCGCTCAAAGGCATTGACTTTATTGACCGGAACGTCATCCATGTAGTTATTGTTGACAGTAAAAAGGACTGCAGCCATCTCCCAGACCTCCATCGGCTGGTACTGCGGCTGCTTCATCAGTTCGGTCACCAGGCGGCCACGATCAAGCTGCTTTCGCGTGGCCTCATCAAGGTCGGAGGCAAACTGGGCAAAGGCAGCGAGTTCGCGATACTGGGCCAGAGCCAACCGTACCCCTGCGCCGGTATCTTTGCGCTTCATGAGCTTGGTCTGCGCAGCACCACCTACCCGTGAGACTGAGATACCCGCGTTAATGGCCGGCCGAATGCCCGCATTAAAGAGGTCGGTTTCGAGGAAGATCTGTCCGTCGGTAATCGAGATCACGTTGGTGGGAACGAAGGCCGAGACGTCGCCGGCCTGGGTTTCAATAACCGGGAGCGCCGTAAGCGAACCGGTCTTTCCTTTGACAGCCCCATTGGTGAACTTTTCAACATATTCTTCGTTCACACGCGCTGCGCGCTCAAGCAGGCGGGAGTGAAGATAAAACACATCGCCCGGGAAGGCCTCGCGACCCGGCGGGCGGCGCAGCAGCAGCGAGATCTGCCGGTAGGCGACCGCCTGCTTAGACAGGTCGTCGTAAATAATCAACGCGTCTTGACCACGGTCTCGGAAGTACTCACCCATGGTGCAGCCAGAATAGGCTGCGATGTACTGCATGGCGGCCGACTCAGAGGCAGAGGCAGCCACAACAATGGTATAGGCCATGGCACCGGTTTCTTCAAGCTTGCGCACCACGTTGACAATCGTAGAGGCCTTTTGACCAATCGCCACGTAGACGCAGGTCATGTTCTTGCCTTTTTGATTGATGATGGTGTCGACGGCCACCGCCGTCTTTCCGGTCTGGCGGTCACCAATAATCAGTTCACGCTGACCACGGCCCACCGGCACCATGGAGTCGATAGCCTTTAGGCCTGACTGCACTGGCTGCGACACCGACTTTCGGTAGATCACCCCAGGGGCAACCTTTTCGATCATGTCGGTCATCTTCTCGCCGATCGGGCCTTTACCATCGATGGGCTGACCCAGGGCGTTGACCACACGACCAATCAGTTCGGGGCCAACAGGGACATCAAGAATGCGGCCCGTGGCCTTGACCACATCGCCCTCGGTAATGCCGATGTACTCGCCCAGAACCACCGCACCCACCGAGTCACGCTCAAGGTTTAGCGCAAGGCCCAGGGTGTTGTTGGGGAACTCGAGCATCTCGCCCTGCATGACATTGGACAGGCCATGAATGCGGCAGATGCCATCGGTAACCGTCACCACCGTGCCCTGATTGCGGGTGTCGGCAACGAGATCCAGGCCCTGGATTTTGGTTTTAAGCAGTTCGCTAATTTCAGACGGGTTGAGTTGCATTCATCACTCCTAGTTCATCAGGGCGGTAGACATTTTGGCGAGCTTGCCACTTACGGAGGCGTCAATCACTTCATCACCCATGACCAGCTTGACCCCGCCAATGAGCTGCGGCACGACACGCGTGGAGGCGGTAACAGCCCGCCCATACTTGGACTGAAGTAACGACACAATCTGAGACTGTTGCTGATCGGACAGGGCAAATGCGGACTGGATTTCAACAGCCAGCTCGGCATTTGCCGCATGACACAGGGCTTCAAACTGCTTGAGGATCTCCGGTAAGGCCTGGAGCCGATCGTTTTCAGCAAGCAGGGTTAAAAAGTTTTTCTGAGATGCTGACAGAGCCCCTGTGGCCGAAGAAAAAAGATCCACGAAGGCCTGAGCGCTGAGCCTTGGGTTGCCATACAACTTTGCCATCTCGGGGGCGGCGGAGGTCTGTGACATGGCTGCCAATGCGGTCGCCCAGTCAGAGTAGGCCGAGGCCTTAGCCTTTTTTTCTTCGTGCGCCACTGCAAAGGCGGCCTCCGCGTAAGGCCGGGCAATGGTCAATAGCTCTGCCATATCACAGCTCGTTTTTCAGGTTTTGCAGCAGGGCGTCGTGGGCCTTGACATCAATCTGCTGCCGCAGGATCTGCTCTGCGCCCTTTACGGCCAGGGCAGCCACCTCCATGCGCAGAGCGTCGCGCGCTGACTGCATCGCTGCCGCGGCCTCCTGCTCAGCGTTGGCTCGCGCCTGGGCAAGAATTTTTGCCCCCTCGGCCCGTGCCTGCTCGATCACCTGGGCCGCCTGCTTTTCAGCCGCCCCTCGCACCTCTGCGGCGAGGTCGCGGGCCTTACCCATTTCCTCTGCCGCCCGTCGTTCCGCAGCAACCAGGTCTGCCCTTGCCTTATCGGCAGCAGCCAGGCCATCGGAGATCTTGTCGGCACGTTCGTCAAGGGCCTTCATAATCGGCGGCCAGATGAACTTCATGGTGAACCAGCCGAGGATAAAAAACACGACCAGTTGAGCGAGAAGGGTTGCGTTGATATTCACAGCGCGGTCCTTGTAGTGACTAGTACTAACGGCCGGTGAGGCCCTGGAGACGCTTCTTGCCAGGGCCCTTCCCAGAAAAAGACTCGATCCGCGATTGCCTATCCCGCAAAGGGGTTGGCAAAAGCAAACATCATGGCAATACCGACGCCGATCAGGAAGGCTGCGTCAATGAGGCCGGCCAACAGGAACATTTTGGTCTGCAGGTCGTTCATGAGCTCCGGCTGGCGGGCCGAGGCCTCAATGAACTTTCCGCCCATGATCCCGATGCCAATACAGGCGCCAATGGCACCCATTCCAATGATCAGGCCACAGGCCAGTGCTACAAATGCAACGTTCGTCATGACAACTCCTCTGGGGTAAGAAAATAAAAATCAGTAAAAACGAAAAACCAAGTGCACTAAAACAGGTTAATGATGATCATGGGCCTGGCCCACGTAGACCAGGGTAAGCATCATAAAGATGAATGCCTGCAGGGTAATGATTAAAATATGGAACAAAGCCCAAGCGGTTCCAGCCAGAAGGTGCCCAAAAAAGCCGAGCACCGTGGCCGTACCCCCGAGCAGGGCAATAAGCACAAAAAGCAGTTCACCGGCAAACATGTTGCCAAAGAGACGCAGGCCATGCGAAACGGTCTTGGCAAAAAACTCGATGAGTTGCATTAGGAAGTTCACTGGCCAGAGCAGGAAATGGTTTCCGAAGGGCGCTGAGAAAAGCTCGTGTGCCCAGCCACCCAGGCCTTTGATCTTCACGTTGTAGTAGAGGCAGAGCAGCAACACCCCGATCGACATGCCTAAGGGGACATTAACATCAGCGGTAGGAACAACCCGCATGTAGGCGTCCATGGGGCTTGCCACAAAGCCCAGCGAACTGGCCCCGAGCCCCCACAGGTAAGGAATCAAGTCTACCGGGATGAGGTCCATGAAGTTGAGCAGGAAGATCCAGATAAACACCGTTAAGGCCAATGGGGCCACAAACTTGCGCGACTCGGCGCTGGCGATGACCCCCTTGGCCTGGTCTGCCACCATTTCAACAAGAATCTCTACCGCAGCCTGAAAACGGCCCGGGCGGCCTGAAGTGGCAGTTTTTGCGGCACGCCAGAGTATGTATACGGTAAGAATGCCCAGCCCAAACGACCAGAACACGGAATCAAGATTGATAAGAGACCAGTCAATGATCTCTTTTTGGGCATGACCAGTCTGATTGAGATTGGTCAGGTGGTGAACCACGTACTCCGACGACGTCGGCAACTGGCCAGAAGCCATGAAAGCTACCCCCCTAATCGGTTGGTGTCGACCACTGACACCAGAACCTTCTTGTTTATTCTTTTGACAACGTTTCTACCAGACTATCCACCCGCTGCGCATCTCGTTTTCTTTGGCGCTTTGCAATCCAGGCGGGCGCAGCCAGTATCACCAGCAGCGCTGCAAACAGGCCCGACAAAAACCCCGGCCAGACAAGCGCCGGATACCAGGCCACAACCAGAAACAACAACAACAGCGTGACAAGAACCTTTACAAACTGCCCAACGAAAACCCAGACAAACGAAACGCGTCCGCGCGGAATCAGGAGGCTTGCATAGGCCACATTACCGACCCAGACGCTTGCTCCTGCGAGCAAGGCCGAAAACCCTGCGGACATCGACCATACCACTGCGGCCACAACGGACACCAGACCGACCACAACAGCCTGCAGCCCCAGAAATCCAACCAAGATCCACGGCCCATGGCTCATCTCATAACCGAAGTGTAAGTCGATTTACCGAGGGCTGTCAAAACGCGTTCCGAAGGCCAGGGCAAATAGGTTTAGTCCTGCCGAAGGCTGGTTCTGCCAAAGACGCGTTCAAGCAGGCCGTCGAACTCCTCAGCACTGCTAAACCGGATCCGCAGTTCCCCGCCTTTTTTCTTGGGCGTGAGCACCACGGGTAGGCCGAGTTGGTCGGCAAGGTCGGTCTGCATTTTCTGCCAGTCGGCTGTCAGGCCTCGGGCCTTCTCAGGCCCGCTACGCGCAGCCGTGGCGTCACGGTGGGGGCCACTGGCGGGGGCTTTGCCGTCGTTGGCCTCGGGCACCAGACCCAAAAGCCGCGCCCGAGACTCCACCTCCCGCACCGATAGCCCCTCTGCCGCAATGGCAGCCAGCATGATCCGTTGCTGCGCGGCCGGCAGGCCCACCAGAACACGGGCATGACCGGCATCAATAGTGGCTTCACGGACCGCCTGCTGCAGGAAGGCGGGCAGCTGCAGCAGCCGCAGCAGGTTGCTTGTGGCAGACCGGGAGCGGCCAACGGCCTGGGCTGCCTGTTCATGGGTGAGCCCAAAGTCCTCTATTAGCCGAGCGATGCCCTCTGCCTCTTCCATGGCGTTGAGGTCTTGGCGCTGAAGGTTCTCTATCAGCGCCATGGCAAGCGCGGCCTGGTCATCCACCTCGTGGACGACGACCGGCACCTCATCCATGTCGAGCGAGAGCGCTGCGCGATAGCGCCGCTCTCCAGCGATGATCTCGTATCCCTGGTCGGGGTCACCGAGCACCAAGGGCCGAACGGCGATGGGCTGAATCATCCCTTGGGCCCGAATGGAGGCCGCCAGGTCTTCTAAGGATTCTGCGTCGATGGCCTTGCGCGGCTGATACCGCCCCGGGCGCAGCCGCGCCACCGGCAGTGCCTGGATCGAGACCCCTCCAGATAGGCTCGATGCGGTAGAGGAGCCCAGCAAGGCTTCCAGCCCCCGGCCCAGTCCTTTTTTGCGTGCCATCATCCGAGCACCCGCGCCTGCTGCATCGGGGCTCCCGGAGAGACGCCCAGCCGATCGAGCAGCTCCTGGCCAAAGGCGCGATAGGCCTGCGCCCCACGGGAGCTCGGATCGTAGGCCAGAACCGACTGCCCATAACTCGGGGCCTCTGCCAGGCGCACATTACGCGGGATCACGGTGGAGAAAACCTTATCGCCAAAGTGCTGCACCAGCTGGTCGCTTACCTGTTGCGAAAGCGTCATTCGGGGGTCGAACATCACGCGCAGCAGCCCAATGATGCGCAGCTCGCGATTGAGCCCCGCATGGACCCGCTTGATGGAGTTCACGAGGTCGGAAAGCCCTTCCAGGGCAAAGTATTCGCACTGCATAGGAATAATGACCCCGTGGGCCGCACACAGGCCGTTTAGGGTGAGTAATGACAGAGACGGCGGGCAGTCGACTAGCACCATATGGTAGTCGTCTGCCACAGAGCCCAGGGCATCGCGCAGCCGCAGCTCCCGACGATCAAGCGCGACCAGCTCCACCTCAGCCCCGGCCAGTTCCCGGTTTGCAGGTAACAGGTCAAATCCCCCGGGCGTGGGGCACCGCACCTCGGCCAGGGAGGAAAGCCCGACCAGGAGTGGATAGATCGAGGTCTTCAGACTGGATTTATCTACGCCACTGCCCATGGTGGCATTGCCCTGGGGGTCCAGGTCGACGAGCAGGGTGCGGCAGCCGAGTTGGGCCAAGGCCGCCGCCAGGTTTACCGAGGTCGTTGTCTTGCCAACCCCGCCCTTTTGGTTCGCCACACAAAAAACCTGTGCGGTCACGCGATCCTCCGAAGCCAGACCAGATGACGCTGCATGCCGCTCGGGTGATTCAGGGGATCGACTGCGTCGAGCACGACTTCGCCCAAGATTCTTGGCATTGAGATTGGATGTGTGTACATACTCTTGTTAATATCAAGGCCCTCTATGGCTTCTAAGCGACCCGCCATATAGACCCAGCGCGTTCCCGGCGCGGACAGGTGCATCGTTACAGACAAAAACTTCGGCAACGCGGCAAATGCCCGGCTGGTAATAATCGCATAACTCGGATTCCGCTGCAGGCGTTCGACGTCTGCCTGAATAACCGAAACGCGGGTGAACAAGCCCAGTCGCGCGACGGCATGCCGCAGAAAAGCCGCCTTTTTGCCCGACTTCTCCACGAGGGCCAGACAGAGCGTTGGGTCTACCAAGGCCCAGGGGATGGCCGGAATCCCCGCGCCGGAACCAACATCCAGTATGGTCCCAAAACGGGCCTCGGCGGCACGCCGTGACAACAGGGGTAACGCCAGCAAGGGGTCCAGAAGATGGGTGTGCACCAGCTCCTGGGCAGAGGTGATCGCAGTCAGGTTGTGGGTAGCATTCCAGCGGCGCAACAGGCGCAAGAAACGAAACAGGCTTTCTCCCTGAACCGTGGTAAGGGGCTGGGGCAGAGGCAGGCCTAGGGCGGCCAGTTGGCGAAAAAATGGCTCTTGAAGCGCCAGCAGTTCGTCTGAACCCGAGGCGGGGCCGTCGGCGGCTACAGGCATCACCCGGCTTAGGCCGCGCGCGACTCCGGACCTGACCTGGGATCCGCGCGCAGCCGCTTGATGTGAATCCACAGAAGCGAAAGGGCTGCCGGCGTCACCCCCGAGATTCGTGAGGCCTGACCAAGAGTCTGCGGCCGATGACGCAGAAGCTTCTGACGCACCTCCACCGAAAGACCGGTTACGGCAGCATAGTCAATGCCCTCAGGAATGAGGGTCTGCTCCTGCTGCTGCTGCCTCTGAACCTCCTGCTGCTGGCGGGCGATATAGCCCTCGTATTTAATCTGCGTTTCTGCCTGGCTGAGCACCTCAGCAGGCTGATCGACAAGCCCGGGGACCATCGAGACAAGGTCGCTAATCCGAACATCCGGACGGCGCAGCATGGCATAGGCAGGCTGGGAACCGGATGATTCAACACCCCCAGAAATCACCTGCGGATTTACCATTGTGGCGCGAAGGCTGGCTAAAGACTTCTCGACCGCCGACTGCTTTTTCTCAAAGGCAGCCCACTGGCTATCGGTAATCAGACCCATGGCCCTGCCCTGCGCAACAAGGCGCAGGTCAGCATTGTCTTCACGAAGGGTTAGCCGGTACTCGGCCCGACTGGTAAACATACGATAGGGTTCGGTGACGCCGCGGGTGATCAGGTCATCAACCATCACCCCAAGGTAGGCCTCATGCCGAGCAGGAACCCAGGCTGGCTCCCCCCGCAGCCAGCGGACGGCATTGATACCCGCCAAAAGCCCCTGGGCAGCGGCCTCCTCATAGCCTGTGGTGCCATTGATCTGGCCCGCAAAGAAGAGCCCCGGAATGTCCCGGGTCTGAAGGCTTGCCTGTAGACCGCGAGGGTCAAAAAAATCGTACTCAATGGCATAACCGGGGCGAAGAATATGGGCCGCCTCCAGCCCCCGCATTGAGCGCACGATCTGCACCTGAACATCAAAGGGCAGGCTTGTGGAAATCCCGTTGGGATAGACCTCATGGGTCGTCAGGCCCTCTGGTTCCAGATAAATCTGGTGGCTTTCCCGATCGGCAAACCGATGCACCTTATCCTCGATAGACGGGCAGTACCGGGGGCCAATGCCCTCAATAACACCGGTGAACATCGGCGAGCGGTCCAGGCCAGCGCGAATAAAGTCATGGGTCTGAGGATTTGTGTAGGTAACACCGCAGGCGATCTGAGGCGGATGCATCTCTCGCGAGCCCCAGAAAGAAAATACCGGTTCAGGCGAATCTCCAGGCTGGCGGTCCAGCGCCGTCCAGTTGATGGTTCGGCCATCCAGCCGAGGGGGCGTGCCGGTCTTTAGCCGGCCCTGCGGAAGGCCGAGTTCTTTGAGCCGATGGGCCAAGGCGATTGCCGGGGGGTCGCCCGCCCGGCCGGCCGAGTAATTGTCCAGGCCGATATATACCTTGCCGTTTAAGAAGGTACCCGCGGTGAGAACCACCGCAGGGGCCCGAAAGATAATCCCGGCCTGAGTCCGCACGCCAACCGGTTTTCCAGCCTCGATCAGAATGTCGTCTACCGCCTGGGCGAATAGGGAGAGCCCGGGCTGGTTTTCCAGGCGCCGACGAATCGCCTGCCGATATAACACCCTGTCCGCCTGGGCGCGTGTGGCCCTTACCGCGGGCCCTTTAGAGGCATTTAGGGTGCGAAACTGTATCCCTGCCTCATCGGTCGCTATGGCCATGGCACCCCCTAAGGCGTCAACCTCCCGTACAAGATGGCCCTTGCCTATTCCGCCAATCGAAGGGTTACAGGACATCTGCCCCAGGGTTTCCAGGGCATGGGTAACCAGCAAGGTGCGTGCACCCATGCGCGCGGCGGCCAGCGCGGCCTCAGTACCCGCATGGCCTCCGCCCACGACAATGAGATCAAACCCCGGACCGTATTCCACCCTCCACCCTCCTAATGGCTGAAGAATCTGATGAAATGTTTCACGTGAAACAAATTACCGCATCACCCAGCGCCGCCAGGCGTATTAGGAAAACACAACCACCTGACGCAGGGCGCGACCAGAGTCTAATGCATCAAGCGCCTCATGAAGATCGTCCAGACCAATGGT
>VGHK01000021.1 GCA_016868305.1 Betaproteobacteria bacterium
CCTACAAGGGCATGATCGGCGCCCATCAGGAAGCCTTCTCGCCCTCCCTAGCCTAGCCTAAGTCTGCGGCAAAGAGGCTGCTCTATGCGGCTATAGCAGGGCCGGTAGAATGACGGCCTATGAAAACCTTTCAAGACGTTATTCTTACCCTGCAGCGGTACTGGGCAGAAAAGGGCTGCGCCCTGCTGCAGCCTATCGACCTTGAGGTGGGTGCAGGCACCTCACATACGGCCACTTTTTTGCGGGCACTCGGGCCCGAACCCTGGCGGGCCGCCTATGTGCAGCCATCGCGGCGCCCTAAGGACGGCCGCTATGGTGAGAACCCCAACCGCCTGCAGCACTACTACCAGTACCAGGTAGTGCTCAAGCCTTCGCCACCCAACATCCTCGACCTCTATCTGGGTTCGCTTAAGGCGCTCGGTATCGATCCCGAAACCCACGATATTCGCTTTGTCGAAGACGACTGGGAGAACCCCACACTTGGCGCCTGGGGCCTGGGCTGGGAGGTATGGCTCAATGGCATGGAGGTCACCCAGTTCACCTATTTTCAGCAGGTGGGGGGGCTCGACTGCAGTCCGATTACTGGTGAGATCACCTACGGGATCGAACGGCTGGCCATGTACCTACAGGGTGTCGAAAATGTCTACGACCTCACCTGGACTGAGTGGCTGGAAAATGGCCAGACCCAACGCATCAGTTACGGTGATGTCTACCATCAAAATGAAGTCGAACAGTCGCGTTACAACTTTGAGGCCAGCAACGTAACGGTGCTCTTTCAGCGGTTCTCAGAGCATGAGTCCGATGCGGGCAGGCTTCTAACCGAAGGCCTTCCCCTGCCCGCTTATGAACAGGTACTAAAAGCCGCCCATAGCTTTAACCTGCTTGATGCCCGTGGCGCCATCTCGGTTACCGAGCGCGCCCAGTACATTGCCCGCATCCGTAACCTGTCGCGCCAGGTTGCCCAGGCCTACTACGATTCGCGGGAGCGACTGGGGTTTCCTATGGCCCAGGCCGATACTGCTGCCCTGAACAGGGCGGCCTAAGGCATGAACTCCTTCAACACGCCCGCACGCGCGGAGAATGCGGCGACTGCAGCGACTGCAGCGACGGCGGCAACGCAACAGTCAGCCCCCTTACTTATTGAACTTTTTACTGAAGAACTGCCACCGAAAGCCCTCAAAACCCTTGGACAGGTCTTTGCCCAGACCATCAGCCAGGCACTGCAAGCGGCTGGCCTAGTATCGGCAGATGCAGCAGTGACACCCTATGCTAGCCCAAGGCGTCTGGCATTAGTCATTGATACAGTGGCTACGCGGGCGGCCGACCGCCCGCAGCGTGAAAAGCTTTTACCAGTCTCCGTGGGGCTCAATGCCCAAGGCGAGCCACAGCCTCCGCTCATCAAAAAACTGGCAAGTCTCGGCCTCACCTTGGGCGAAAACCTTTCAGCCACCAACCTGATTCGCCAGACCGATGGCAAGGCCGAGGTTTTGTTTGTCGACATCACTATTGCCGGGGCCGACATCGTATCGGCAGCCCAGGATGCGCTTCATCAGGCAATTGCCGCCCTGCCAATACCAAAGGTAATGCGCTACCAGTGGCCTGGCGCGACCAACGACAACAGCCTGCAGGAGGTGAAGTTTGTGCGGCCTGCGCACCGGCTTGTAGCCTTGTATGGCGACAAAGTCTTGCCATTAACCGCACTGGGCCTTTCGGCAGACCGCATTACCGAGGGCCATCGGTTCATGGCCAAGGGCCCCATCGCAATTGCGCGCGCAAGCAACTATGCCGACCAGTTGCTGCGCGAGGGCTTTGTCATCGCCCATTTCGAGAAGCGTAAGCAGTCCATCATCGAAGGACTAGAGGCAGCCGCCCTGGGCGCCACCGTGGTCATGCCCGATGCCCTGCTTGATGAGGTGACAAGCCTCGTGGAATGGCCCGTGGTGCTCTCTGCGGGCTTTGATGCCAGCTTTCTCAAGGTGCCTCAGGAATGCCTGATTCTCACCATGCAGCAGAACCAGAAATACTTTGCCCTCACCGATAAAAACAACAGGCTGGTCAATCGGTTTCTGCTGGTCTCCAATCTGGCATCTAAAGATCCTGCTGTGGTGATTCAGGGCAATGAGCGGGTGCTGCGTGCACGTCTCTCTGATGCCCAGTTCTTTTTTACCCAGGACCAGAAACGCCCGCTGGCCCAGCGTATCGACAGCCTCGCCCAGGTGGTCTATCACAATAAGATCGGTAGCCAGGCCCAGCGTATTGCCCGGATCATGCGGCTTGCCCAGACATGGGCCAAATGGGTGGGCGCCGATCCGGCAAAAGCCCAGCGGGCCGCAGAACTCGCCAAGGCGGATCTCGCCACCGATATGGTGGGGGAGTTTCCGGAGCTGCAAGGCATTGCAGGCCAGTACTACGCGCGCCACGACGGCGAGCACCCCGAGGTATGCCAGGCTATTGAAGGCCACTACCATCCACGGTTTGCTGGGGATAGCCTACCCAATAATGCCGTAGGCTTGGCAGTAGCCCTTGCCGACAAGCTCGAAAGCCTGGTGGGCATCTGGGGCATTGGGCTGGTGCCCTCTGGCGACAAAGACCCCTTTGCCTTAAGACGCGCTGCCTTGGGCATTAGCCGTATTCTCATAGAGTCTCGCGTGCCCGCACCGCTGGGCGATCTGCTACGCGATACGGCCCAGAGCTTTTCAGAGGTTCCTGCGGTTGCCCCTAGGCTTTCTGAAATCCAAAGCTTTATCGCCGATCGGGTGCGTGGCTATCTTAAAGACAAGGGCTTTAACCCAGAGGCCATTGAGGGCGTACTCGCCCAATGCCCCGACCGTTACGATCAGTTGATCGATCGATTACAGGCTATTGAGACATTTCTAGGCTCTGCCCAGGCGCCTGCCTTATGTGCCGCCCATAAGCGCATCGGAAATATTCTCAAAAAATCCGAACAGCGCCCGACATCGGGGGTCGCCGCCGCCCTTCTGCGAGAGCCTGCAGAACAGGCCCTCGCCCAGGCCCTTGCCGCACTCGCACCGCAGGCGCAGTCCTTGGTCGATAAAGGTTCTTACACCCAGGCCATGCAAGGCCTTGCCGCACTCAAAGAGCCCGTTGACGCCTTTTTCGAGCAGGTGATGGTAAATGCAGAAGATCCGGCACTGCGCAGCAATCGGCTTGCCCTTCTGCAGAGTCTTTTTGACACCATGAACCTGGTAGCAGACCTATCACGGCTAGCCAAGGGTTAGGCAGGTCTTCACATGCGGGTGCTGCGGGCACTGGCCTTCGCGGTTTTTCAGACAATCAGCCTGATCGTCTGGGCCATTCTCTTTATGGCCAGCGCCCCCTTCTTAGACCAGCCTCGTCGGTATCGGCTGGCAATGCAGTGGCCACGTATGGTCATCTACGCAGCACGCGCCCTGCTCGGAATTCGCTGGAAGCTAGAGGGCCAGGAGCGGCTTGATGCCTGCGCCAACCAGCCTGTGATCGTCTGCGCCAAGCACCAGTCATCCTGGGAGACGTTTTTTCTACCGAGTTTCATGCCACGCCAACTGTGCTTTGTCTTTAAAGAAGAGTTGCTCGCCATTCCATTTTTTGGCTGGAGCATTCGTCTTCTGGACATGGTGCATATCAATCGCAGTCAGGGCAAAGAGGCCTATCAGCAGATTGCCTCTCAGGCACAAACCAAATTCTCTGAGGGCCGATGGATGGTCTTCTTCCCAGAAGGCACACGAACACCGCCTGGGCATCGCGTGAAGTACAAGTCTGGAGCAGCCCGACTTGCCATAGGGCTGAACACCCCAATACTGCCAATTGCCTTAAACTCAGGACTGTTATGGCCGAAAAATGCTTTTTTAAAACATGCGGGCTGCATTACGGTATCGATCGGGCCATTGATCTTTCCCCAGCCCAGCGAGACACCCGAGGCAGTCATGACCCGGGTAGAGACTTGGATTGAAGAAGAAACCCAACGCATGCCCTGAGCAGTTGTCGCTGCTGCCGCCCGCATCAGCATTAACCCCGCCAGCCCCCTATCCTTCACCGACATCCGTAGCCAGACCGTCTGTCTCTGGCGTATGCCGCATTGAACTTCGCGCAAGAGAAAAGTTCATGGAGCTTGAAGGCCATCGGGTTGCGATCGCACTATCACGATCACGTCGCAGAACCGTGGGCATGTCTCTGCAGGATGGCCGTGTGAAGGTGGTGGCACCTGCCTGGGTTCCCCTTGATGAAATTGGCAATATTCTGCAGCATAAGTCTCGCTGGCTCTCGGCCCGATATCGCGACTGGCAGCAACGTCAGGCAAACCGGCTTGACCCCGAGCAGCAGTGGGCCCATGGGGCTGAGATTTTATTCCTCGGGCAGTCCTGCCAGCTTGCCCTCTGCCCTGAACTTCAAGGGGTGGTGTGGCATGCCCAGGCTGCGCGCTTAGTGCTCCCCCTATCTGCGCAGGCAGATCCTGATCAGGTGCGCGACCGCGTGCACGGCTGGCTACAGATGCAGGCTAAGGACATTCTCAAAGAAAGGCTGGATATCTTGTCCGCTCGGTCTGGGCGAGGCTATGCACGGTTTTCTCTTACCCATGCGCGCACCCGTTGGGGAAGCTGTACCCAAGACGGACATATACGGCTTAATTGGCGGCTGGTGCAGTTTAGTCTTCCTGTGATCGACTATGTGGTTGCCCATGAACTTGCCCACCTACGCGCCATGGACCATAGCCCAGACTTCTGGCAGGAGGTCGAAACAATTTTGCCAGGTTATAAACAGGCGCAGTCTCAGTTAAAGGGCGTGACCCTCGACATCTAAGAGTAAGAACATCGGGCAAGCTGGTCGGCAAGGGCCAGATACTGCGCCACAGAAACCTCTTCGGGCCGCTGGGTGGGAAGTAGCCCCGCAGCATGAAGATCAATCTGGCCCTCGTAGGGTGCAAGGGTATTGCGCAGCATTTTTCGCCGCGCCGAAAACGCCTGGGTAACAAGGCGCGCGAAAATCTGGGGGTCTCCCGAGGGCCGCAATGCCTTTGCCAAGGGCCACATGCCCACAATTGCGGAATCAACCTTGGGTGCTGGCACAAATGCGCCTGCCGGAACCTGCAGCAGCTTTTCCATACGGTAATGGGCCTGCAACATAACCGAAAGCCGCCCATAAACCTTAGACCCGGGCGCTGCCACCATGCGATCCACCACCTCTTTTTGCAGCATAAACGTCTGGTCCGCTACTCGGTCTGCGATTGGCAGCAAATGAAAGAGCAAGGGGGTAGAGATGTTGTACGGCAGGTTGCCCACAATACGCAGGGGGCTTGAGAACGCATTTGCCAGAGCCGCAAAATCAACCGTGAGCACGTCAGCGGCAATGAGATGCAACTCAGAAGGCGCAAAACGGCCGCGCAGCAGAGGCAAGAGGTCCTGATCGAGTTCAATGGCCGTAATGCTTCCGGCGGCGGCCACCAGTGCCTCGGTAAGGGCGCCCTGCCCAGGCCCGATCTCAATGATCGCCTGACCAGGAAGCGGCCGAATCAGGCTGATGATTCGGCGAATAACGCCGGGATCATGCAGAAAGTTCTGGCCGAACCGCTTCTTGGCATGATGGCCAGCCAGCGAAGAAGGACTCAATCTGCGCGGATCTCCACATAGCTATTGGCGCGCACCTCACGCATCCAGTCAGACACTGCCTCCGTAATCTTTCGCTCTCGAATTGCTAGTCGGGCGGCGACCCGCAGCCGGTCTTTCGATAACGGCTCCCTGCGCCGTTCCAGCAGCTCGATAATATGAAAACCAAAGACACTGCGCACTGGGCTGCTGACCTGCCCTACGGATAGGTTATCAAGGGCGCGCTCAAACTCAGGCACGAAGTCACCGGGGTAGGCCCAGGCAAGCATCCCCCCCTGCGCCGCAGACCCAGGGTCTTGCGAGAACTCCCGCGCCAGAGTCTCAAAAGGCTCTCCCATTGCGATGCGCTGTCGCAGGTCCTGCGCTCGCCGCAAGGCCCGGTCTTCGGACGCCTGGCCATCGACCCGGATCAGGATATGCCTTGCCCGGTGCGCATTGACCAAAGGCCCTTGCGCCAGGGCGCGCCGGTCATCGAGCCGGAGGACATGAAATCCATTGGGGCTCTGCAAAGGCCCGACAACCGCACCAGGGCTTACCGTGGCAACGGCCTGCACAAAAAGCGTTGGCAGGCGATCGGCCGCTCTCCAGCCCAGGCTGCCACCTTCGGCTGCCGCAGGTCCCTTGGAATGGTCTCGCGCGAGATCTACAAAAGATGCGCCCGCCTTGAGTTGCGCCACAAGGCCTTCGGCCAGCCGCTGAGCCTCGCTCCGGGCCTGGGCAGTCGCACCCTCGGCCACTGGAATCAGGATCTGCGAGAGGCTGAACTCTTCAGACGCCGACAGGCTCTTGCCCTGGGCTGCAAGGTAGGCATCGATCTCAGACTCTGACACCTGCAGCCGGTCTTCCACCTCGCGTTCACGCAGCCGTGCAATAACAATCTCTTCGCGAATGTCCTCGCGAAACTGGGAAAAGGCAATGCCTTCTGACTCAATCTGGTTTCGTAGTCCGGTGACAGAAAGCCCATTATTCTCCGCGAGCCGAGCAATCGCGCGGTCTAGGGTTACGTTATCCACCACAATGCCCAATCGGCTGGCACGCTGCAATAAGGCAAGGTCGGTGACCATGCGGTCTAAGACCTGACGGCGCAGTTCCGCAGCAGGCGGAATCGCCTGGGACGCCCGCTGCAGATTCGACTGTACCTGGGCTATGCGCCTCTGCAGGTCACTATCGACAACGACCTGGTCATTCACAATGGCCACAATGCGGTCAAGCAAGACAGGCTCTGCCTTCGCCCATGCCACCGAAGACAGACAAAAAACAACACAGCCAAACGCAATCTCAGACAAACGCGGCATAAGGGTACTTTCTGAAGAGAAAAGCCTACTGGAAATTATCAAACTTTGCGGGCATCGGCGAAAGGCGATTGATCATTCGGTAATTGGGAATACTGCGACGAAGTGCGTCTAGCGGATCGGTGCCAACACGGGCAATTCCGTTGAGTTCTATCTGTAAGAAAATGGCATTGTTAAACCGATTCGCACCAGTGGCAAACCGCTGGATCACGGTTCGGGCAACCCAGCATCCGCCGTCGTATTCCAGGCCAGCCAATGCCTCTACCAGGCCGCGCTGCCCTCCGGCGGCTGTTGGCTCCCGCTGAAACGAATAGTTGTATCGCCCAACCGCATACCAGTTCCTAGCGATAGGCACCTGAAAAGCAAGGTCGACAATATCAAGCGTGTCACGGTTAAACCGGTACGAAAGTGCCGCCGAGTAGCCTGGCCTGGGATCAAAGCGTAGGCGTGCGGATGCGGCCTGCCAGCGTGACAAGGCAATTGCATACTGACCCACGGCATCAACCCGCCAGTGCTGATACAAAGAGACGCCACCTTCGGCAAAAACGTCGGACTCCTGCTGGGTACGCACCGGTTCCCCGGGAAGCGTGACAAGCTGATTGCCGATGTAAAACCGCTGGGCAACGGAGGCCCGGGCAAGTTCCTGGCCCGTTTGGGCGTCGAGCATACGGCTGGTTACTGCCGTGGTGAGGTGGTTCTGGTCGGCCACCCTATCCTGGCCCGTAAAGGTTTGATCCGAAAGAATCTGTGCCAGGCTGATGCTGGGTCGGGCGGAATCGAATACCGGAAACCGGGACTGGTCTTTATACGGAGTGTAGGTGTACAAAACTCGGGGCTCAATTGTCTGGGTCGCGGGAAGGTTCCCCCAGAAAGTGTCACGTTCCAAAATGGTATTGACATCCAGGCTAAAGGTGGGCAACACGCGGGAGTATGAACGCATACCAGGCTGCACGTTGTTGGCCAGAGTGCCAAGGGTTGCCACAGAGACAGCCGCGTTATTAAAAAACCTGCTGCGTGTCTCATCAAGTCTGCCCGATCGTTCATGGCTATAGTGGGTGGCATGAATGCCGAGCTTGGGCGTAACACCAAAATAGCCCAGGTCTAGAGGCATCGACACACTGGTAGCCGCAACCACCCGAGTCCCCTCGGCAAGAGTTGGGTGGGAAAATCGGGTGACATCCACCAGGCCCCGCCAGTCCGTCGCAGGAAGTACTTTAGAGACACGCACCGCGCGTGCCGAATTATTCATCTGAAACCGTGGCATCCAGGAATAGGGGGCCACAATCGGCGCAGCGATATCCTGGAGCACCTGATAGGTCTGCACTGACGCAGCCGTGGCCCAGCCACCCACAACGCCCGTCAGCGTGGCAGTGGCAGGCAGAATACGCTGGGACGCGACAAGCAATGACTCACCGAAATCCGCAAAGTAATCGTCATCTGACACACGACTGCCACGCAAGGACAAGGCTGCATTCGCCCCGAATCTGCGGCTATGGGTAAGACTCACCAGATGCCGATCGGCATTTGCCACTCGGTCGTTGGGAAGGAACTCTAGGCCCACAGTTCCGGAATCTGACCGGGTGAGGTAGCGAGCCTCGGCGCCAAGCATGACCCCCCTTCTGCCTACGAGCCGCGGGTACAAGGTAAGGTCTCGGTTCGGTGCAATATTCCAATAAAAAGGGGTTGAGAGCTCCAGACCCAGTCGTGAGGTGTACCCATACGAAGGATTAAGAAAGCCTGTCTTGCGGCGACTGCTTGACGGAAACGAAAAGCTTCCCAGGGACAAAAGTGGCACGTCTGACCAGTACAAAACCGTGGACTCAGTATCGACGATCTCGCGCACCTGATCTACCCGCATAAACCGTGAGCGCAGCTGCCAGGCCGGCCGGTCTACAGGACAAGTGGTGAAGGTAACGTCACTAAGGGCGATCTCCTTGGGCTGTACAAAGTCGATCTGCTCGGCATAGCCCCGGGCATTCATTGCGGCAAACTCATAGTCCACCTGGCTAAACTGCCCCTGCTGGGTTCCGAGTCGTAGCGAGAGCCTCGGGCCCCGATAGAACTCTCCCTGTCGGAATAACTGAACACCTCCTTGGGCGGCAAGCGCGTTCTGAACCAGGTCTAGGTCGATTCGGTCGGCCTTAAGCGAGAGGCCAAGCTGCCGCACCTCGGCATTACCAATCAAAGCGATGGCATCATCAACCATCCCTTCCAGGTTACGGCTGGAAAGATACGAGGGTGTTTCGCCAGCCAGGGGTGGCTCGAGCCTTAGGCGAGGATCCATGCGTAAGGGTAGCCGCAGCCCCTGGCCCTCGCGCGGGGCCGACGACTGCGCCAGTAGCGCCAGTTCAGAGACGGGAAGGGAAAGAGGGCAGGAGGCTGCCCAGACCATCGGGACCCATCCAAGACACAGGGCAAGTACAAAGCGCATAAAGTATTATAAAGACGACAGTTTCTCTCTCGTTTCTCAGCCTTCAAGAGCCTCTGATCCCGTCTCGATGCGGGCCCTCTCGCCATGTCTGATCTTTTTTCTCCCGCCAGCCACTCCTCAGAAGAAGACACTCGGCTCTCCGCGGCCAGGCAATGGCTTTCAGGGCAGACAGGTTATGACGCCACAAGCCTTCGTGCTGCCTCTGCAGACGCATCCTTTCGCAGGTACTTTCGTCTGGATCGACAGGCACCGACTTCCGGCTGCGCCATACTGATGGACGCCCCCCCGCAGAAGGAGCCTCTTGAGCCGTTTTTGCGGGTGGGCCAGATTCTGCGCGATGCCGGGCTGCGGGCACCTCAGGTGTACGCGCAGGACGCAGAGCTGGGATTTTTGCTGCTCGAAGACTTCGGCCAGCAGACCTTCCTGCAGCATCTCTCACAGACAATCACACAAGACCCGCATGGCCGCATGGCCAGGCCGCTCTATGCCCGGGCCTGGAGGGCGCTGATTCAGGCCCAGTGCTATAGCCTTCAGGCGCCGCTAAGCCTTACTGGGCTGCCCGCCTACGACCGCGAACGGCTGATGCAGGAAATGGCGCTTTTTCCGGAATGGTATCTGCAGCATCATCTTCAGATCAGCCTCTCTGAGGCAGACCGCGATCGGCTGCAGCAGGTATTTGACAGACTGTCAGAGCGGGCGCTCTCCCAGCTTCAGGTAATCGTGCACCGCGACTTTCACAGCCGAAACCTTATGGTTCTTGAGGATGCTGAAGACCTGGGTATTCTGGATTTTCAGGATGCCGTTATTGGGCCAGTAACGTATGACCTGGTGTCGCTGCTGCGCGACGCCTATGTGGCATGGCCCGAACCGGTGCAGATAGACTGGGCCGCACGCTACTGGCAAGAGGCACGCGCCCGGGCAATTGGTCTGCCCGACGACTTCGGCAGGTTCTACCGCGACTTCGAGTTCATGGGGCTGCAGCGCCATCTCAAGGTACTTGGCATCTTTGCCCGGCTGTCTATTCGTGACGGAAAACACGGGTATCTGCAGGATATCCCCCGGGTGCTTGGCTATGCCAAGATGGTGGCGGAACGGTACGACGAGCTCGGGCCTCTGGCACGACTGCTGCAGCGGGCATCGGGTACCGTGCCGCAGACCCATTACACCTTTTAGCATCACGGCAAGGCTTAGCATGCACGCAATGGTTCTGGCCGCAGGCCGCGGGGAGCGAATGCGGCCCCTGACTGACCATCTGCCCAAGCCATTGCTCAGCGTCGCAGGCCAGGCCCTCATTGCCTGGCATCTGCAGGGCCTTGCCAACGCAGGGTTTCACGAGGTGTTCATCAACACCGCCCACCTCGGACACCTAATTGAAGAGGCCCTGGGCGATGGGCAGCACTTTGGTCTGCAACTGCATTACAGCCGAGAGCCCGAGGGCGCACTCGAAACGGCCGGCGGCATTGCAACGGCGCAGCCCTGGCAGTCAGACAATGAGCCGTTTCTCGTTATCAATGGCGACATCTTCTGCCAGTGGCCGTTTATAAAAGCGGTGGAAATCGGCCAGGGCCTTAAGAAGACAAGGCGGGGTGAGGCCCAGCCCGAAGGTGCAAACGCCGCTCACCAGGCCGTAACGCCCAGCCTGCTGGGGCATCTGGTCATGGTGCCCAACCCGCCCCACCATCCCAAGGGCGACTTCTGTCTGTTAAAAGACAGGCGGCTTGGCCTTGCTAATGCCTCTGAACAAGACACGCTTACCTATTCTGGTATCGGCGTATTTTTGCCGAGCCTTTTTCAGGGAATCACCCCCGGAACCCGGGCCGCCCTCGGGCCGCTATTGAAATCGGCCATTGCAGCTGGGCGAATACAAGGCGAGGCCTATACTGGTCCCTGGACGGATGTCGGTACCCCCGAACGACTTGCTGCTCTCAACCAACAACTGCACAGCGCCAAACCATGACAGACCTAAGCCAACCTGCCTCACACGAAGACGCACACGACCCTCTGCTTCCAACCCCCGTGCCAGCACCGGTGCACGGCACGGCGCATCGGCAGCGCAGACTGCTGCTCTCGCAATGGCTGTATCAAAAGTCGGGCGGACAGCCGGCACTTGCTATCGGCTACAGCGGCCAGGAGATTGCGCGCAATCGCGACAGCACCTTTGCCTTTCGTTTTTCAAGCGACTTCTTTTACTTATCTGGCTTTCCGGAACCGGATGCCTGGTTTGTTATTGAGGTCGATGCCCAGGGAAAGATGCACGACCGTCTCTACTGTCGTGCCCGGGACCCCGAGAAAGAGATCTGGGATGGCGTCAGGGTGGGGCCCGAAAATGCGGCGGGGCGGTATCACTTTGACCAGGCCCTTCCCCTGGAAGCGCTTGATACCGACCTGCCCAGTCTCGTTCTCAACAAGACTGCCCTGCTTGCGCCCTGGGCCGAGAGCCAGGTTGTTGATCAAAAGCTCAACCAGTGGCTGAATCAGGCACGCGGCAAAGCACGCGGGGGACAGAACGCGCCAGGCCAGCTCTATAGCCTGGGCGACGCCACGGCAGAGCAACGCCTGATTAAAGATGCCCAAGAAATTGCCACCATGTCGCAGGCCGCAGTAATCTCTGCCGGGGCCCATTGTCAGGCGATGCGGGCCACAGCCCCTGGCAAGGCAGAGTACGAGATTGAGGCCGTGCTGATCGGCGCATTTCGGGCTGCCGGGTCACAGGCAGTGGCCTATGGCTCCATCGTGGCGGGCGGACCTCACAGCTGCATACTGCATCACCGGGCAGGGTCTCGTCGCATGCGTGCGGGTGAAATACTGCTCATTGATGCCGGATGCGAACTCAATGGCTATGCCAGCGATATCACACGCAGTTTTCCGGTAAGCGGCCGGTTCAGCCCAGAGCAGCGCGCCGTCTACGATGTGGTGCTGGCTGCCCAAGAGGCTGCCCAAGAGGCTGCGCGCCCGGGTGCCGCCTTTACCGACCCCCACCAGGCTGCGGTACGTGTCATTACCCAGGGGCTTATTGATCTTAAGCTCATCACCGCGCTCAACCTTGAGGCCGCAATCGAGGCCGAGGCCTACAAGCCTTTTTACATGCATCGCACCGGCCACTGGCTCGGCATGGACGTGCACGATGTCGGCGACTACCGTCGCCGGCTGGAGCCCGGAATGGTGCTGACCCTTGAGCCTGGTATTTACATCCGCCCCCAAGAGGCGGTACCTGAGGGCTTCTGGAACACTGGGATTCGTATCGAGGACGATGCCCTGATCACCGAAGAGGGCTGTAGGCTACTTACCCGCGGCGTTCCGGTAGCGCCCGAAGCGATTGAATCGCTGATGCGCGGCTAATACCCCCCTATTTGAGCGGTTTCCTTTTTTGCGCAACGCCCATCGTGACCGCCCCACCAGCGCCGCTGCCTGAGCATTCACCCAGCCCACTGCAAGCCAATGGTGGTGAAGCAGAGCCAACCCCACAACCCCGAAAAGGTCTGGAGGGGGCGCTGCTCGACGCCCTTGACCTGTATTTTGCGCAACTCGGAAACCAAAAGCCCCATGCCCTCTACGAGATGGTGGTGCATGCCGTGGAGCGCCCACTCATTCTCTTTGCCTTAGACCGCTGCGAAGGCAATATCACCAAGACCAGCGCCTTGCTCGGGCTTACCCGCAACACCCTGCGCAAGAAAATCAGCCGCCATCAGATCCAGACGATTCACCCGGAGTCTTAATGCCCACCCTCTCAGACCGCCAGATCTCTGGGCCCCGCCCCTACCGACTGCCAATACGACGGGCCCTGATATCGGTATCGAACAAGTCCGGGCTGATTCCCTTTGCTCAGGCGCTGCATGCTGCCACAGTGGTGCTGATCTCCACCGGGGGAACCGCCAGACTGCTCGCAGAGGCAGGCCTTCCGGTGACCACTGTCGACACGCTCACAGGCTACCCGGAGATGCTCGATGGCCGCGTGAAGACTCTGCATCCGGTAGTCCACGGCGGGCTTCTTGCGCGCAGGGATCTGCCAGAGCATATGCTGGCCTTAGCGCAGGCGGGTATCGATCCCATCGACCTATTGGTCGTAAACCTGTACCCCTTTCGCGAGACCCTTGCAACACCCGGTGCGGCTTATCAAGCGGTGATTGAGAACATCGATATCGGCGGCCCCGCCATGATCCGTGCGGCTGCAAAGAACCACGATGGTGTTGCCGTCGTGGTCGATCCGGAGGACTACCAGACCGTACTGCAGGAACTCGGGCAGCACCAGACAAGCCTCACCTGGCCAACGCGCCAGCAGCTCGCTGCCAAGGCTTTTGCCCATACTGCGGCCTACGACGGGGCGATTGCCAATTTCTTTCATGGGCTGCCCGCGCCTTCTGAAAGCGGTATAGACCCAGCCGCCAACACCATTCTGCCGCCATCGCCAGCACAGGTGAGCCCACTGCCCCGGGTCTTCTCGCTACAGGTGCAACGGCGTCAAGAACTGCGATACGGCGAAAATCCCCATCAGCAGGCCGCCTTCTACCGTGACCCCTTCGCCCTCGGCGGCGGAATTGCAAATTACGAGCAGCTACAGGGCAAAGAGTTGTCATTTAATAACCTTGCAGATGCCGACGCCGCCTGGCTCTGCGTTCAGAGCTTCACTGATACCGCCTGCGTTATTGTGAAACATGCCAACCCCTGCGGCGTGGCGCTGGCAGACACGGTGCTTGCCGCCTACCAGCGGGCCTTTCAGACCGACCCCAGCTCGGCCTTCGGCGGAATTCTGGCATTGAACCAAGAGGTCGACCTTGCCTGCGCCCAGGCCATTGGCAAACAGTTTGCCGAAGTCATCCTTGCCCCTGGGTTTAGCCAGGAAGCCCTCACCTTCTTTGCAAAAAAGACTAGCCTGCGGATACTCAAAATTCCCGCGGGACCGGCAGAAAACCTCGCCAGTGGGCTTGATATCAAGCGCCTGACCGGCGGCCTGCTCGTGCAGACGCCGGACTGGAACCGTCTTACCCACAATGACATGCACTGCGTTACGCAGAAGCAGCCCACTGAGGCACAAAAAAAAGATCTCTTGTTTGCCTGGAAAGTTGCCACCTGGGTCAAGAGCAATGCCATCGTGTTCTCTAAAGACGCCATGACCATGGGCGTTGGCGCGGGACAGATGAGCCGCCTCGACTCCGCCCGCATCGCCGCGATCAAGGCAGGCCATGCCGGGCTTAGCCTTCATGGCACGGTGGTGGCCTCAGACGCCTTCTTTCCGTTTCGCGACGGCCTGGACGTTGTCGCCGATGCCGGCGCCATCGCAGTGGTGCAGCCCGGAGGATCCGTGCGCGACGACGAGGTGATTGCGGCGGCCAACGAGCGGGGCATTGCAATGGTCTTCACCGGCTCACGGCACTTCCGCCATTGACTCGGCTTATTGGCATCGACCCCGGTCTGCGCCGTACTGGCTTTGGGGTGCTTGAAATCACCGGAAAAAACCCGCGTTACCTGGGCAGCGGTGTCATTCGGCCCTCGGTGATAGCCTCCGAGCCAGACCGTCTCAAAGAGCTCTACCAAGGAATGCAAGAGGTACTAGCTCAGTATGCGCCCACCCTTGCCGTCGTGGAGCGTGTCTTTGTTAACGTCAACCCAAAGTCAACGCTCTCACTCGGCCAGGCCCGCGGGGTTGCCATTGCCGCCCTGGCCGCCCGCGAGATACTGGTGCATGAGATCACGCCCTTGAAGGTGAAGCAGTCGATCGTGGGCACCGGACGCGCCAGCAAAGAACAGGTGCAGCACATTGGAGCGTGTCTTTGTTAACGTCAATCCAAAGTCAACGCTTTCACTCGGCCAGGCCCGCGGGGTTGCCATTGCCGCCCTCGCCGCCCGCGAGATACTGGTGCATGAGATCACGCCCTTGAAGGTAAAGCAGTCCATCGTCGGCACCGGACGCGCCAGCAAAGAACAGGTGCAGCACATGGTCTGTCATCTGCTCAAACTTCCGCAGTCTCCCAATGCGGATGCCGCCGATGCCCTGGCCTGTGCACTGGCTTTCTGGCATGCTCAACGCCCATGATTGCGCTGATTTCAGGAATCCTCTATGCCAAGGCCCCGCCCAGGGTGATCTTGCAGGCCTCGGGCATTGGCTACGAAATAGACCTGCCGATGAGCAGCTTCTTTCCCCTGCCGGCAGTGGGCGCGCCGGTAACGCTGCTCACCCACCTCGTGGTGCGCGAAGACGCCCAGCTGCTCTACGGATTTCTCACCGAGGCAGAGCGCGCCGCCTTTCGCGAACTGATCAAGATTTCAGGAGTAGGGCCACGCATTGCGCTGGCCGTGCTCTCGGGAATGTCTGTCGCTCAGCTCAGCCAGTCGGTATCGCTTCAGGATGCGGCGAGCCTGGTAAAGGTGCCAGGAATCGGCAAGAAAACCGCAGAGCGCATGCTGCTCGAGCTCAAAGGGCGGTTTGCACCGGTGCTGGAAGGCGGCCACGGGCATGCGGGGCCTGGTAGCACAGGCGTCAGCTCTGAAGTAGCCCATGCCCTGGTATCCCTGGGCTATTCAGAAAAAGAAGCCCAGGCGGCCGTTCGCGGCCTTCCCCCGGAACTTGAGGTCTCAGAAGGCATTCGCCAAGCCCTAAAGCAGCTGGTGCGCTAGGCCGTATTTCAGAAAGCCCATATTCGTAAAGCCAGGCCAAGGGAGAAGCCAGTTCCCCCTCAGTTAAACTGACAGTCATGATTGAGCACGATGCCCTGTCCGCGCAGCCTTCTGCAGATGCCAGTAACAGACTTGTCTCGGGCCAGCCGCGCAGCCCTCAGGAAGAAAGCCTGGAGCGCGCGCTTCGGCCGCAGACATTGGCAGACTATATCGGACAGCCCAAGGTAAAAGACCAGCTTGCGGTTTTTATCACCGCTGCCCGACAGCGCAAAGAGTCGCTCGACCATGTGCTGCTCTTTGGCCCTCCAGGTCTGGGTAAAACCACCCTTGCCCATATCCTCGCCCGTGAACTCGGCGTGAACCTCAGGCAGACCTCTGGCCCCGTGCTCGAACGCGCAGGCGACCTGGCCGCAATCCTTACCAACCTTGAGCGCAACGACCTTCTGTTTATCGATGAAATCCATCGGCTCAGTCCAGTAGTCGAAGAAATTCTGTACCCCGCATTAGAGGACTACCAGATAGACATCATGATTGGCGAGGGCCCCGCCGCCCGGTCTATCAAGCTCGATCTGCAGCCCTTCACACTGGTGGGAGCCACCACACGGGCGGGCATGCTTACCAATCCGCTTCGCGACCGGTTCGGGATTGTTGCCCGGCTTGAGTTCTATAGCCCCGACGAGCTTGCCATTATCGTGCGCCGTTCGGCGGCACTGCTCAAAGTCGAAATAGACGCCGAAGGCGCCCACGAAATCGCCCGAAGATCGCGGGGCACCCCACGCATTGCCAACCGGCTGCTGCGCCGGGTGCGTGACTATGCCCAGGTAAAGGCATCGGGCGCAATCACTGCCCCACTTGCCGATGCTGCATTGGCAATGTTAGAGGTTGATCAACAAGGGTTCGACCTCATGGACCAGAAGCTGCTTGAGGCCATCATCACCAAGTTCGACGGCGGGCCGGTTGGGCTCGATAACGTGGCTGCAGCCATTGGCGAAGACCGCGAGACCATCGAAGACGTCTTGGAGCCTTTCCTTATTCAGCAAGGCTTTTTGCAGCGCACGCCGCGCGGCCGAATCGCAACGCCAAACGCATGGCGTCACTTTGGCAGGATTCCCCCTGCCAGCGCCAGCGCAATGAACTCTTCCCCTCTATTTCCCTCCGACCCCACATGACTCCTTCTACCAATCCCAACGATCTCGATGTCGTCGCCCTGATGCTTCAGGCAAGTATTCCTGTCCAGGCGGTAGTTGTTCTACTTATTCTGGTATCCGTTGCCTCCTGGACAGTCATGCTGCAGAAAATGCTGGAACTGCGCCGGGCGCGCGCCGAAGCCGCCGCATTCGAGCGCCAGTTCTGGTCGGGCGGCGATCTCATGGCGCTTTATAAAACCACCGAACTCGGGCAGGTGCCTGGGGCCATGGCCCGTGTCTTTGAGTCTGGTATGCGGGAGTTTCTAAAGCTGCATCAGCAGTCCAAGGTGCAAGCCAGCAGCCTGATCGAGTCGGCCCAGAGAGCCATGCGCGCGTCAAGCCAGCGCGAGCTTGGCACCCTAGAGCAGGGGCTGCCCTTTCTGGCAACGGTCGGTTCGGTATCGCCCTACATCGGGTTATTCGGCACGGTATGGGGAATCATGCATGCCTTCACCGGGCTGGCAAATATCCAACAGGCCACACTCGCCAGCGTAGCGCCTGGCATTGCAGAGGCGCTGGTGGCCACGGCAATCGGTCTCTTTGCTGCCATTCCAGCAGTGATCGCCTACAACCGGTTTGCCACCCACGTTGACCAGATGGCCAGTCGTCTGGAGTCTTTCGGCGAAGAGTTCTGCAACATTTTGCAGCGGCAGGCCTAGGCCATGGCGAACCCCATAGCCTCTCGCGGGCGCAGATCGCGCAGGTCGCTGAGCGAGATCAACGTCGTTCCCTACATCGACGTCACCCTGGTGCTCTTAATCATCTTCATGGTGACCGCGCCCATGATCGTTACCGGCACCATCGACCTGCCCCGCGTGGGGCAGTCATCGCAAAACCCAACTGCGGCAGTCGAGGTCACCGTGCAGCGCGACAGCCTGTATGCCGTGCGGCTGCGTCAGGTTGGGGCCGATACCAAAAAAGTAAGCCGCGCTGAACTCGCCCAGACGGTGAGAACGCTGAGTCCCGATGCCAACACCCCTGTGATTATCGTGGCCGAACGCGAGGTTGCCTACGACATGGTGGTTCAGGCGCTCAACCAGCTTCAGGGAGCCGGGTTTGCTCGGGTAGGGCTCGCGGTTCGGCAGGAATAGCCAGTCCCGTGGTCCATGCCCAAATGCGGGCCAGCAGCCCGCCCGAATCTAGCGCCGGTCTGGCGTTTCTGGGCTCTCTGGTCTTACATATTGTGCTGGGTGCGGCCATGGTTCTTGCCGTACATCGCCCACCACCGGAAGACCCCGTGGTGCAGGCAGAACTCTGGTCCAGCCTTCCGCCAATGCAACCGGCCAGGCCCGCCCCGCCGGTAACACCCGCCCCCGAGCCCGCGCCGGTTGCGCCTGCAGAGCCGATGCCCCCAGCCCCTGAAGCTGCCGAACCTGTGCCCTCCGAAGCAGATATCGCCCTGGAGAAAAAACGGGCCGAAGAAGACCGGGCCCTTCGCGCGCGGCGAGAGGCCCAGGAACGGGCCGAGAAAGAGCGGATTGCGCAGCAAAGGGCCGCGCAGGAAAAGCTGGCTCGGGAGAAAACCGCCAAAGACAGGGCGGAGAAAGACAAGGCAGAGAAGGCGGCCCGTGAAGAGGCCGCCCGCCAGTCAGCGCTTGCCCAAAAGAAGGCCGCCGAAGACCTCAAGCGGCGGGCCGAGCAAGAGAAGGTGGCAAAGCAAAAGGCGGCCGAAGAGGAGCAGCGCAGACAGGCTGCGATTAAAAAAGAGGTCGATCGACAGCGCAAAGAACAGGAACAGTTGGTGCTCAAACAGCTTGGTAACGATGCCAGGGCGCGTGCGGCCGATGAAGGCAAAGACCAGATGACGAAGGCCGGGGTATCCGGGGGCGCGAAGATCGGCGACCGCTCCGGTGTTCTTGCCAGCTATGCCGCGCTCATTCGTGCCCACATTCGGGTCAACATTCGTGGGTTCGATCCCGACCGTGCCCCCAATAACCCAGAGGTAATCTTTGAAGTGTCTCAGCTCGCAAACGGACAGATTACGGGCATCGTCATGAGGCAGTCCAGCGGAAACACCGCCTGGGATGCCACCGTGCGACGGGCGATTGAGGCAAGCAGCCCCCTGCCGCGCGCACCCGATGGCTCTGTGGAGCCGGTCTTAACCCTCTCCTTCAGGCCACAAGACCCTCGCTAACCCTTCTATAATCGACCGCTATGGCATCTCTCCTCCTACGACCCTTACGTCCTCTGCTGCTGCTGTTTCTCTTTATCTGCGCAGCATCGGCGGCCCATGCCCAAGGCCTGCGTATCGACATCACAGGCGTGGGCGAAAAACAAATTCCTATCGCGGTCTCGCCCTTTGTTGCCAAAGACCCTTCGGACCGGCTGCTTGCAGAGACCCTGCTTGATGTCGTCATGGCAGACCTTCGCCGCACGGGGGCCTTCAGCCTGCTGCCCGTTGGGCCGCAGAATCCCCCGCTATCAGACGCCACCACTGTGAACACCACCCTGTTTGCCCAGTGGCGTGCCCAGGCCGCTGACGCCCTGGTGATGGGCAGCATTAGCCGTAGCCCAGACAACCAAATGGAGGTGCGGTTTCGGCTTCTCGATACGCTGCGGTCAGAAGACCTGGGCGGGCTGGCCCTCTCAAGCCCCGTCACCATGCTCGATGTGCGTCGTTCGGGCCACCGTATTGCAGACTACATCTACGAGCGGCTCACAGGAGAGCCTGGCTTTTTCTCTACGCGGCTTGCCTACGTCCGCAGAGAAGGTGCTAACCATGTTCTTACCATCGCCGATTCCGATGGGGAAAATGCCCAGCCAGCCCTGCGGTCCAGCCAGCCGATCATCTCCTTGGCATGGTCTCCCAATGGCCAACATCTCGCCTATGTATCGTTTGAAACCGGCAAACCGGTGGTCTATGTACACGAGCTTGCTACCGGAAAGCGCACCGTGGCTGCCAACCAACGCGGCAGTAACAGCGCGCCGGCATGGTCGCCAGATGGCAAAACCCTTGCAGTGGTCCTCACCAAAGACGGCGTCTCGCAGATCTACACGGTAAACCCTGACGGCTCCAACCTCAGGCGGCTCACGCGGTCTTCCGCAATCAACACCGAGCCCAGCTTCTCCGGAGACGGGGAGTTTGTCTACTTCACCTCTGACCAAGGCGGAAGCCCCCAGGTCTACCGAGTCCGCTCCGATGGCTCGGGCAGCCCAGAGCGTATTACCTTTACCGGGGGCTTTAATGCCCGTCCGGTGGTCAGCCCCGATGGCAGGCAGCTTGCCTTTGTCGCGCGCCGCGATGGAAACTTTGTGGTCTGCATCATGAACCTCGAGACCCGTCAGGAAGTCGTCGTAAGCAACGGGCCCAAGGATGACTCGCCCAGCTTTGCGCCCAACAGCCGATGGGTCATCTTCTCCAGCCGCGTGGGCAACAGAGACCTGCTCTCGGCAGCCTCAATCGATGGCAGAGTGCGATCCCGCATCAGCCTCGATGCCGCAGGCATCCGCAACCCAGCCTGGGGAAAACTCCCCTAAAGAGCGCAACCTTTGTTAAAGGAACCCTCGTATATGCGAATACTGCCCCCAAAACTGCTGGTGGCCACGCTTGGCCTCATTGCAATGGTGGGATGCTCGAGCGTAAGCCTCGAGGAGCCAGCGCCCATTTTGGGGGGTACTGCGTCTGGCCAGCCCACGGGCTCTAGTAAGCCCGCGCCCGGTTCCAGCACCACCGCGATGCCCGGAGCCCAGCGTAGCGAACAAGGCATAGATCCTAGCCGTCAAGCGGGTATGCAGGCAGGACCCGTGCCTGGTCAGGCGGGAGAAACCCTGCTAACCGGCCCAGACGGGGTTTCGTACGGGTCGATTTATTTCGCCTTTGACAGCGCAGAGGTAGGTCGCGACTACCAGCCTTTGCTGCAAAAGGTTGCAGAGCTGTTAAAGACCTATCCCAACCAGTCTCTTGTCGTCGAAGGTAACACCGATGACCGGGGGACCTCTGAGTACAACATTGCCCTAGGCCAGCGTCGGGCGGAGGCAGTGGTCAATGCACTGCGCATACTTGGCGCAGCGGGCAGCCGAATTGAGCCCGTTAGCAACGGCGAAGAAAAGCCTCGCGATCGCAGCACCGCCGAGGCAGCCCGGGCAGAGAACCGCCGAGCCGACCTTTTTTTTAGATACTAGCCATGGCAGCCGCACGCATGTTATGCATCTGGGCTCGCCCGCCCCTGGCCTTTGCGGCCATCCTGATGGCAATTCAGGCCCCCGCCTTGGCACAGCTATTTTCAGACGATGAGGCACGGCGCGCCATTCTAGATCTTCGCGGCCGCCTTACCCAGATTGAGGCAAAACAGACCCAGATTGAGGCTCGACAGGCGCAGACCGAATCCCGTCAGGCCGAGCTGGCTTCAATGGGCGCCCGTGTCGATGGCCTCGCACGCGCCCAGCTGGATAATGCCGCGACCGCGGAGACCATGCGACGAGACATTGCCCAGGTTCGAGGAGCTGTCGAACAGCTCGTGCAGCAGCTCAAGTTAAGTGAAGACCAGCAGCGCCAGCTCATCCAACCCATCAACGCCCAGCTGCAGTCTGTCTACGCGCGTCTTGCCGCCCTTGAGCCTCAGCCTGTTATGGTGGACGACCAGCGCGTGATGGTCTCAGCCTCCGAAAAGTCCGCATTCGAAGCAGCCCAGTCGCTCTTGGCTTCGCGTGCCCTAGAGGCCGGTGCAGCGGCTTTCTCTGAGTTCAACGCCCGATTCCCCAGCTCTGCCCTGGCGCCCTGGGCCTTAAGCGCTGAGGGTGCAGCCTACTACGCCATCAAGAACTACCCCATGGCGATTGAGGCACTGTCCCGACTCGCCCGTGACCACCCAAGCCATAGCCGAACGGCAGATGGCCTTCTCACGCTTGCCGCGAGCCAGGCCGAATCAGGCCAGACAACCGCCGCGCGGGGAACACTGGCTGCCATCCCCAAGCGTTTCCCGAGCACCGAGGCGGCGCGTACCGCCACCCAAAGGCTTAAAGCGCTACCGACCGCTGGGTCCAAATGATTGAGATCGCTGAGGTTCAGGCCCTCAGCGCATGGGTAGTATCGAGTGGTCTTGCCATTGGGCTGGTCTTCGGTGCTGCGATGCAGACCGGCCGGTTCTGTACCCTTGGCGCGCTGTCAGACTGGGTCTTAATGGGAAACACGGTCCGGATGCGTCTCTGGATTTTGGCCATGGCTGTAGCCATTGTCCTGACACAAGCCGCCGTAGGCCTTGGCCTGCTTAAAGACTCCGACAGCTTCTACACCAGTAGTCGTCTTTTGTGGCTCTCCCATATTCTCGGAGGACTGCTCTTCGGCTTTGGCATGGCGCTGGCCTCAGGCTGCGGCAGCCGAATCCTGGTGAGAGTCGGCGAGGGTAGCCTCAAGGCCCTGGTGGCCTTCCTGGTCATGGCGCTCGCGTCATTCATGACCATCCGAGGCATCACTGGCGTGCTACGCAGCCAGACCGTAGAGCAGGTCTTCCTTACCCTTCCCACGCAACAAGACCTGGTAAGCCTGGCCGCATTGGCCTTCGGCATCGAACTCACAAGCGTCCGCCTGGTACTGGTTCTAGTGTTGGTTACAGGTATGCTGGGATTCGTGGTCTTCGCCCCTGGTCAGGGGCTTTCGCGAAAAGGCATTCTCACCGCTGGCCTAGTGGGCGCCTGTATTGCCGCAGGATGGCTCACCACAGGCTGGCTGGGCTTTGTTGACGAACACCCCGACACCCTGGCGCCAGCCTATCTGGTAACCAATACCCGCGGTCCCGAAAGCCTCACCTTTGTCGCACCGCTGGCCTACAGCCTTGAGCTCTTGCTCTACTGGAGCGACCGATCCCAGGTGCTCACCTTTTCGGTGGCCACGGTCCTGGGCACCGTGCTCGGTGCTGCCGGCGCCGCACGGGTCTCAAAGCGTTTTCAATGGCAGGGCTTTGCCTCCATCACCGACCTCGGCCAGCATCTGGTGGGTGCCGCCCTCATGGGGATCGGAGGGGTTGTTGCGCTTGGCTGCACAATCGGGCATGGGCTCACTGGTGTCTCGCTGCTTGCCCTCGGTTCGATTGTCTCCGTCTGCAGCATTCTTGCTGGCGGATGGGCCGGTCTTTGGTATCTGCAGCGTTAGTCGCTGCCCTAGACGAGTCTCACGAACACAACAATCTTCGCCCTATTTCAGGGCCTGACCAGCTTTTTCTTCCTGGACACTACACAAGAGACCAAAAATCTGTAAAAATGTGTTGACAGTTAGGTGTGTCTATTTTTAAATACACCTAGCTCGTAAGGGTGTTTTAGGTTTCCTGTCTAGGGCTTGAAGCGGAAATACAGAGATACCCGACCGTGTCGTTCAAAACTTTCGAATGAAAACAAGGAGTTCGAACTATGAGTGATAAAGACAGAGTCTGGCCCACCGGCCTGACAGAAGCCGAGTCGGAAGAACTGCACCGCAACCTCATTCAGGGCACCCAGTTTTTTGGCCTGATCGCTGCGTTTGCGCACCTTCTGGCTTACATCTATTCCCCCTGGCTGGGTTAAGGAGGCACGATCATGATCTACGGAAAAATGTGGTGTGTCGTGCGTCCCTCGTTCGGAGTGCCGCTCTTAATCGGTGCTGTCGCAGTGGGGTCCTTTGCAGTGCACCTGGCCCTACTCACCCACACCGACTGGGTGCCCCGTTTTCTAAACGGTGGCCCCCCCGCAGCAAAGGCTGCACTCGTCGTTCCTGCGGCAGAGGTGGCGGCTGTTCCGGCGCCTCAGGCCGAAAAGCTCTAAACCCGAAGCATCCCAGAGGGGTAGTACCAAGGCCTCTCTGGGTTCTTCCTCCGCTCCCCAAAGCCTCCTCCCTAGCCCCACCTCGCCGCTTTCTCGCAAAATCAAAGCCATGGGCCAGCCTAAGAGACGCCTCGCGCAGTTCTGGGGTCAGCTTGGTCCCAAATTCCTTCCCTTTGCAGATGTAGCCACCGACGACCTTCCCCTGTCGCGACTGCTGCGTCTTTCCCTGTTTCAAGTCTCTGTCGGAATGGCCCTGGTGCTGCTCATCGGCACCCTCAACCGAGTCATGATTGTCGAACTCAGCGTTCCAGCGGCGCTTGTCTCCACCATGATCGCGCTGCCGATTCTTTTCGCCCCGTTTCGGGCGCTTATCGGTTTTCGGTCCGACCACTTTCAGTCTGAACTCGGCTGGCGGCGCGTGCCCTTTATCTGGAAGGGCAGCCTTGCCCAGTTTGGTGGCTTTGCCATCATGCCCTTTGCCCTGCTCGTGCTGGCAGGTGCAGGCCAGTCTGCCAGCGCGCCGCTCTGGGTGGGACATACCGCGGCAGCCGTTGCCTTCCTACTGGTGGGTATGGGCATACACACGGTACAGACCGTGGGCCTGGCCCTGGCCACCGACCTTACCGCCGAAGAGTCGCGGCCGAAGGTGGTGGGCCTCATGTATGTCACCCTGCTGGTCTCCATGATGGTCAGCGCCGTGGTCTTTGGCTGGCTGCTCAAGGAATATAGCCCCGGTCGTCTTATTCAGGTAATCCAGGGAGCCGCGGTGCTTAGCCTGGCTCTTAATGTCATTGCCATCTGGAAGCAAGAGCCGCGCGATCGCGCAAGAACCCGGGGCCAGGCCTCCCAGCGGCCTCAGTTTAAAGAGGCCTGGGCAGAGTTTACGGCTGTGCCTGGCGCCCGCAGATGGCTAATTGCCATTGGCCTTGGCACACTTGCCTTCACCATGGAGGATGTTCTGCTAGAACCGTACGGGGGCGAAATCCTTGGCATGACGGTGGCCGCCACCACATTTCTCACCGCCACCCTTGCCCTGGGAAGCCTCATTGGGTTTGGCTTTGCTGCCCAGACACTCAGCCGCGGGGGCGATCCCATGCGCATGGCGGGCCTGGGGGCACTGATCGGAATTCCCGCATTTCTTATTGTGATCATCGCCGCTCCTTTGGCGTCTTCTCTTTGGTTTTCCGCTGGCGTGTTTCTCATCGGGCTGGGCGCAGGGCTCTTTGGCCACGGAACACTGACCGCCACCATGGGCCTTGCTCGTCCAGGACAATCTGGCCTTGCCCTTGGCGCCTGGGGTGCGGTTCAGGCAACCGCGGCAGGCCTTGGTATTGCCCTTGGGGGCATTCTTCGCGATCTTGGCGGCTGGTTCACTGGGCGTGCAGAAGCCTATGCATTTGTTTATAGTCTCGAAGTGGCGCTGCTTTTGGCCACTTTAGTGGTAATTGCCCCGCTTGTTCGACTGCCTGCGTCGCGCCAGTCTCCACAAGGACTGACCGACCATCCCTAGGGTTCCTTTAAGGAGTTGTCATGGACACAAAAGATATTTTGATCATCCTGTATGTGGTGATTTGCTTATTCTTGCTGGCTAACTGGTACAACCGCCCCCGCGACAAAAAGTAACCACATTTCTCTTGGAGTCCTCATTTATGACCGCCCTATTTGTTCTGGCCATTCTTGGCATACTCGCTCTCCCCTTTATTCATGTCCACTACCTGCAGCAGCACAAGGGTTTCACCAAAAAACAGGCTACCCAGAACATAGAGCTCATGGGCTTCGGATATGTCTTGGTGGCAGCACCTGCCATTGCCCAGTGGGTAGCGCGGCCCTGGTAGCGCGGCCCTGGTAGCCCGGCCCTGGTAGCGAGGCCCTGGTAGCGAGGCCCTAGAAGACCGCCCAGCACCCTTAAGCCCCTAACCCAGCCAGTCTTGCGCTAGCGCTGGCTTAATGGATCTGGCCGGGCGGCCCGTTTCTTGAGGGATAACTGAAAAACCGCGGCCAGCAAAGCGGTACCTATTCCGACCAGATCGGTCACGAGCCCTCCTGAGATAAGCAGCAAGGAGGAAGCGAGCAGCACGATTCGAATTGGCCACTGCGCAGGCCCAAACAACCAGCCCTGCAGAGACGCCGCCAACAGATATACACCCAGTACGGCCGTCAGCGCATAGTGCACGATCTGGGTAATATCGTCACTCTGCAGCAGCAGAGCGGGGCTGTAGAAAAACATAAAGGGCACCAGGAAGGCGGCCATGCCGTAAGAAAAAGCCGCTACAGACGTTCGCATGGGATCACTGCCAGCAATAGCCGCCCCTGCATACGCCGCTAAAGCCACAGGGGGCGTGATGGCCGAAATTACCGCGTAATAAAAAATAAACATATGGGCTACCAAGGGACTGATTCCCAGCTTAATCAGTCCGGGGGCCACCACCGAAGCGGCCACGGCATAGGCAGCCGTGGTAGGCATTCCCATACCCAGGATGATGGCAATCAGCATCGCAAAGACCAAGGCCAGAAACTGACTTTCCCCTGCGATAGCAAGAACCAGGTTAGAGAATCGACCACCAATTCCGGTGAGCCCAATAACCCCAACAATGAGTCCTGCACAGGCACACACAGCGATAAGCTGAATGGAGCCCTTCGCCCCGAGGTGCAGGGCGTCAAGAATTTTTCTGGGGCCCATACGGGTTTCGGCATGGATCCAACTCACCACCAGAGCACTGAGTATACCCAGAGTACCCGACCGGATCACCGAGTAGCCCGAGACAAGGCCTCCGATAAGTATGAATAATGGCGCAAAGAGATAGAGCTTTTTGAGCATCGGGCGCATCGCTGGCACTTCATCATTGGTCATGCCCCGCATGTTCAGGCGCTTTGACTCATTGTCGACCATGAAATAGACCGCGATGAAATACAAGGCTGCAGGAAGCGCTGCCGCAATCATCAGTTGCAAATAAGGAATGCCGGTGATCTCAGCCATGATGAAGACACCTGCCCCCATCACGGGGGGCATGAGCTGACCGCCGGTGGATGCCGCGGCCTCGATTGCGCCGGCACTTTTTGGAGGGTATCCCACCTTTTTCATAAGCGGAATCGTAAAGGTACCGGTGGCCGCAACATTTCCGGCCGATGTGCCGTTGATTGTCCCCATGAGCGCACTCGAAAACACCGCGACCTTGGCTGGGCCTCCTCGAGCCCGGCCCGCTAGGGCAAAAGAGAAATTAATAAAGTGGTCTCCCACCTTAGAGACCTGCAAGAAGGCTGCAAAGGTGATAAACAGAATGATGTAGGTCGAGGAGACTGCCGTAGTTGGGCCAAAAACTCCCTCCATCGAGTAGACAAACGAAAAGAGCAAATCGGGCGCAATTCCCCGGTGATACAGAACTCCGGGCATCCAAGGTCCGACCACACAGTACAGAAGAAAGATCACCGCAATAATCGGCAGTGCCAGCCCAGCGCTACGACGAGCGAGGTCGAGAATAAGCAGCGTACCCACGACACCCACCACAACATCCGCAGGCTCTGGTGCAGCGCCTGCCCGAAAAAGTAATAAGTCGAGGTTAAAGAAGATGTAGAAGAAGCAAGAGACGCTCGCGAGTATGAGGATCCAGTCATACAGCGGAACGCCTCTTTCGGGTCGACGGCCCACGCGAAACATCATGAATCCAATGGCGCAGCCAAACGAGACATGTGCGCTTCGAAAGAGCCAGGGATCAATCGGATACAGGTTCAGGCTCACCACATGAAAAGCGGTGAAAAGCACACAAACCCAGAAGAAAAAAATACCTTCAAGAGGCCGCAGCTGCCTCTGCCCGTCACCTATCTCAGCGGCCTCTACCGCGGCAGAGGCCTTCTGGGAAAGATCGGAACTCACTATAGACGAATCGCTGATCGCCACGGAAATTCAATCCGCCGTTGATACAGAGAGATGCTCAGAAACGACCATGGCACCGGTACGCACTGAGAATATCCCGCGGAGAACTTCGGCTGCGGGAAAGCTCTAGAGCGCACCGGAATCATTTCAGACTAGAGCGCACCAGGATTAAGGCTAATTCCTTTTTCCTTAAAGTAACGAACAGCACCCGGGTGAAATGTCAAAAAATCGTTCTTACCTGCATTGGTTGGCAGGGTCTCCTTGGCCGCTGCGTGACCTTGCACCATTGCAGGATTATTCTCCATGATGGCCTTGGTAAGCTCATAGACTAGACCATCGGGCAGATCCTTGTGAGCAATTGCAAAATTGAAGAGCCCGAAGGTATTCAGGTCTGCAGTCTGGGTGCGGTAGGTTCCTCTGGGAATGGTGGAGGGAGACAGCTCTGGGATAGCCTTACGCACCCGAGAGATCTCATCGCTTGTAAATGCAAAAATGCGAGACGGCCGCTGCGCTTCAATTTCAGAGAACGCTGGGATGGGCTGACCGGCGGCAAAGCAAAAGGCGTCGATAAGCCCATCGCCCAGTTGGCTCGCCATGTCTGCTGCCGCGCCGAAGCGAATGGTTACCTTCAGACCGAGCGCATCAAATATAAGTGGAAAGTAAGTGCCTGGCGTTCCTGCCTTAGGGCCCACACCAACATTCTTCCCGTTGAGTTCTGAAAACGACTTAACGCCAGAGCGTTCCGTTGCCACGCAGACAAACGGCGTATCGTACATAGGGAACATCGCCCGGGCGTTTTGGTATTTACGCCCATTAGCCCAACCAGTTCCATTCCATCCGTGCAGGGCAACTCCCATGGTGACCATGCCAAGATCAATGTTCTTGTTCTCGACAAGAATCATGTTCTGGTTCGGGCCCTGCGTCTGTTGTGTTGAGACATTAACGCCAGCCTTTTCGCTCATGATTGTGGCAACAACACCGCCGTAAACGAAATACACCCCTCCTACCGAAGCGGTTCCCAGAGTGAGGCTCTTTGGCCAGTTGGCCCGATCTTGAGCAAACCCTGAGGCCGATAGGCCGAGGGCGACAGCCCCCAAAGCCAGAATTGATGAGAATGACTTTTTAAACAGCATGGAAGACTCCTAGCTTTAAAAATAAATCACGAAACGAAGGCAAGCACGGCACAAACGTTTTTCTTCATTTTTCAACCTTTTGAGTGTAAAGCGAAGACCTTACAGCCTTCTCCTGGGGCAAACCCTTAGCTTTTCCTGAGCCTCTTGCTGCGTGCCCTTGCCCGCATTGAACTGCGTGTTTTCAACACAACTTATACTGGGGATCCCGTAGCAGTCAACTCTTCTTGAGCTCTTTTGAAGCTAGTGCTGGTCATCGACCTCAATTCATTCATCGGCCTGATTTAACTGCCCGGATACGATACTGTGATGGGGCGATATCACTCAGGAGTGAGACCTTGACCGGCCAAACGCAAAACCTTCCCTTAAGCGGAATCACAGTCGTTTCACTGGAGCATGCCATTGCTGCTCCATTTGCTTCGCGACAGCTTGCGGATTTGGGCGCGCGCGTGATTAAGGTTGAGCGGCCCGGTGACGGTGACTTTGCGAGGCGTTATGACACACGTGTTGATGGACTCGCCTCCCACTTCGTCTGGGTAAACCGCTCCAAGGAAAGCCTAACGCTCGATCTTAAAAATGAGTTCGCAATGTCGGCGCTTCAAAGGCTTTTGGAAAAGACGGATGTTCTTCTTCAAAACCTGGCGCCAGGGGCCGCAGCCCGTATAGGCTTATCTTACGAGCAACTCAATTCTAAGTTTCCCAGACTCATCGTTTGTGATATCTCCGGCTATGGCGCTGACGGCCCCGACCGCGATCGAAAGGCCTACGACCTACTGATTCAAAGTGAGGCGGGGTTCTTGTCAATCACCGGAACGCCCGAGAGCCCCAGCAAGGCAGGCTGCTCCATTGCAGATATTGCAGCAGGCATGTATGCCTTTACCTCCATACAGTCGGCCTTACTCCTTCGGGAGAGAACGGGACAAGGCAGTGGCATCGACATCAGCATGCTTGAGTCACTGGCTGAATGGATGGGCTATCCGCTTTATTACAGCTACAAAGGCGCCTCACCCCCCGAACGTGCAGGCGCCTCGCACTCCACCATCTTCCCTTACGGGCCCTTTCAGACAGGCGATGGGCGAAGCATCATGCTCGGCCTGCAAAACGACAGAGAGTGGATTGCCTTTTGTGAAAAGGTTTTAAAGAACGGCGCCTTTGCCACCGACAGCCGTTTTAAAACCAACGCACTACGAAGCGCAAATAGGGCCGAATTAACCCGGCTCATTGAAGAAGTCTTCTCAACACTTTCGGCCTCTGAAGTGGCTGCAGAACTCAACGCCGCCGACATTGCAAACGCTAACATGAACGATATGCACGACCTCTGGAACCACGACCAGTTGCGGGTGCGAAACCGGTGGGTTCCAGTCGACACCCCGGTGGGGCCCGTGCCTGCCCTTAAACCACCAGGACGTAGCACTGCCTACGAGCCCCGCATGGACGCCATCCCCGCAGTAGGTGCACAGACCGATACTATTCTGAAAGAATTGGGGCTTGACGCATCCACCATCGAACGGCTACGCGCAGCCAAGGCCATTTAACGCATGAATGCTCCGACACCCAGCTCAGTATTGAATCCAACCGCCGCGCTTGCCCAGTTTGCCTCTGAGCTGCAAGCAGGTGATATCCCCGAGGCTGTCTTTCGCCGTTGCGAAGACCTTTTTGTTGATTGGGCAGGCTCTGCCTTAGCAGGCTACAACGCCAGAGCTGTTGTTGCCATTCGAGAAGTGGCCCTTGCACAGGGTCCAGATCGTGGGCCTAGCGAAATTCTAGGTGGCATTGAGACCAGCTCGCCCTTCTGTGCAGCCATGGCCAATGCAGCAGCCTCACACGTGGTGGAACAGGACGACCTTCATAACGCCTCGGTACTGCATCCGGCCACCATAGTCTTTCCACCTGCTCTTGCGGTAGCGCAGTCTATAGGTATTAGCGGCCGGGAGTTTCTAGCCGCCTGCGTAGCGGGCTACGAGGTTGGTATTCGCGTTGGTGAGTTTCTTGGGCGGTCGCACTACAAAACATTCCACACCACAGCCACTGCTGGAACTCTCGCAGCAGCGACAGCGGTTGGGCATCTCTTGAAACTTTCACCGTCGCAGATGCTGCATGCCTTTGGGTCTGCGGGCACCCAGGCAGCCGGGCTCTGGGCTTTTCTGCGCGATGCAGCAGACTCTAAGCAGCTTCATACTGCGCATGCAAGTGGCGCTGGCCTAATGGCTGCTTTTATGGCGCAGAAGGGGCTAACGGGTGCGCAGGACATTCTTACAGGAAAGCAGGGCATGGCCCAGGGCATGTCAAGCGATTCAGACCCGAGCAGACTTACTGATCAATTAGGACAGCGATGGGCACTTACAGAAACCTCGTTTAAATACCATGCCTCGTGCCGCCATACCCACCCCGCTGTCGATGCCCTGCTAAAGGTCTTGAATGACTATAATTTGAAGCCCTCAGACATTCAGACTGTGGTGGCACGTGTTCACCAGGGTGCGCTTGATGTACTGGGCCCGGTCACCAATCCACAGACTGTCCACCAAAGCAAATTTTCAATGGGAACGGTACTGGCCTTGGCTGCCCATTATGGCTTTGCGGGTCTTGCCGAGTTTGAGTCCCATTTCAACGATGCCCGTACCATTGCCTTTCGTAACCGAGTCACCATGGTGCTTGACCCGGAGGTTGACGCTGCTTATCCCCTTAAGTGGATTGGGAGGGTCACTGTTACAACCCTCACAGGCCATGTATTTGAGGGTCGCGTCGACGACCCCAAGGGTGACCCAGGCAATACGCTAAGCCGTGAAGAGCTCGAAGAAAAGATGCATCGGCTTTCAGACTACGGGAAACGCATTAACCGAGACGCTACAAGCCGATTGCTTGCAGGGCTTTGGGATATCTCAAAATCGGGGCGAATTGGCCGTCTGATTCCAAAAGAAGACATTCACCAGTAATACGCATCAGCACATACCTATTCGTATGAGCGTGGCAGACCAAGCAGATGCTCGGCAACATACGAGTAAATCAGATTCGTGGAGATAGGTGCCACCTGATAAAGCCGAGTCTCTCTAAACTTTCGCTCAACATCGTACTCACAGGCAAAGCCGAAGCCTCCGTGCGTCTGAAGGCAAATATCCGCCGCCTCAAACGAGGCCTTTGCCGCCAGGTACTTCGCCATATTGGCTTCAGCGCCACACGCCTTTCCAGCGTCAAAAAGCTCGCAGGCCTTAAACCGCATAAGATTAGCGGCCTCAGTTTCAATATAGGCCTGTGCGATAGGAAACTGCACCCCCTGATTTTTACCAATGGGGCGACCAAACACCACTCTTTCATTGGCATAGGTTCGGGCCTTGTCAATGCACCAGTAGGCGTCCCCTATGCACTCGGCCGCTATTAACACGCGCTCGGCATTTAGCCCATCAAGAATGTACTTAAAACCACGCCCCTCTTCGCCAATCAGGTTTTCTGCGGGCACCTCTAGGTTATCGAAAAAGACCTCATTGGTCTCGTGGTTCACCATATTCCGAATAGGCCGAACATCCATGCCCTTGCCCATCGCTTCGCGAATATCGACCAAGAAGACACTCATACCTTCACTCTTTCTTGCCACTTGATCAATTGCCGTTGTTCGAGCCAAAAGAACCATAAGGTCGGAGTGTTGTATTCGAGAAATCCAAACCTTTTGCCCATTCACAACATAGCGATCTCCCTTTCTTACGGCTGTTGTTTTGAGCTTTGTTGTGTCAGTGCCCGTGGTGGGTTCGGTAACCGCCATGCTTTGAAGCCTTAACGAGCCGCTTGCAATCTGAGGAAGGTAGAGCTTTTTCTGGGCATCGGATCCATGCCGCAGAATGGTGCCCATGTTGTACATCTGGCCATGGCAGCTGCCTGCATTGCCTCCAGACCGGTTAATTTCTTCCATAATTACAGAGGCCTCGGTAAGCCCAAGGCCCGAGCCCCCATACTCGATTGGAATAAGCGCAGCAAGCCAGCCCGCCTGCGACAACGCCTCTACAAAACGCTCTGGGTAGCCCCTGTCTTCGTCAACCGACTGCCAGTACTTTGAATCAAATTGGGCGCAGAGGTCGCGCAAGGCCTCGCGCATGTCTTGATAGGCATCGACGGTGGGAATATCTTGCAAGGTCATTCTCCGAAGGAAATAGAGATCGGCGGGTTTCTGTGCAATTTAATTGTGCTGGATAGCTGCCGAGGCTGTCATGGTTACAGCCCCCTGCCCGTTCTCTGCCCATAATTCATAGAGGCTCTCATCAATAGCCCTTCCGCACAGCTTTAAGGGCTGGCCCTCGATCATGGGTAGAAGAGCTCTGAATGTGAAGGACAGCCATGTCGCACCGGGCTTCTGCTCGCGCAGTAACTCAGCCAAAAGAGTTGCAACCAAAGGGCCATGAACAACTAAGCCCTCGTAGCCTTCGTCTTCCATGGTGTAACGCCGGTCGTAATGAATACGATGACCATTGAATGTAAGGGCGGAGTACCTAAAAAGAAGAACACTGTCGGGTACTAGACGACGACTAAACTGAGGGATCCCTGCCAGTTGAATCGCGCTGGAGGAAGCGCTAGAACCGGCAGGCGAGGAATGCCCTCGATAGACAATGTCGTGAACCTCCTGCATTGCAAGCCCGGCATCGTCCGAGATTTCATGCAAGACCTTCACGAAAACAAGCTCGCCCGACTTGCCCTGCTTTTGCGCAATGCCTTGAATGCTTGAGACCCTGCGAACCTCGGCACCCAAACGAAGAGGGCGATGCCAGCGCAAATCACCTCCTGCCCACATTCGCCTTGGAAGGGATACAGGCGGTAGAAAGCCGCCTCGATGGGCGTGGCCGTCACGGCCTAATTCAGACTGCTTGGCGCAGGGCAGAAAATACAGCCAATGCCAAAGTGCAGGCAATACATCGCCCTGAGCAAAAGCAGGGCTCAGGTTAAGGGTTGCCGCAAGCGCATTGGCAGGAAAGATTGTAAGAGAGTCGTTTTGACTTTCTTGACGACCCAGCCATTGGCTAAGGCTTGGTTTTTGAGTCGGTGTACTGGCAGCGACCATGCTCTATCATCCTAACGAAGTCGACGACTTACGGGCCAACGCCCCCACGATCGCGTCACTTCCCAAAAAGTCAGCCCTTGGCGGAAATTGCTTTCCCGTACTTTAGGCGCTGCTGCTCTGGTTTTGTAGACTCAAAGGCAGATGCCTCGTTGCATCGTTACCTCGTTGCTTCGTAGCGCGATAAACAACCTGCCTTGAAACAGCATGCAGAGAGAACGTAAAGGTAGATTCGATTTGACCCTTAGAAGACCTTCAAACTACAATACAAGGCTATCTTAATCAGCACTGGGTCGGTAGCTCAGTCGGTAGAGCAGCGGACTTTTAATCCGTTGGTCGCGAGTTCGAGTCTCGCCCGACCCACCAAACACTGTATTACTTCACACGTGCCCTGCGAGGCCCTGGGTCTCTGCCAAAGCGCACAAGTCTTAGGTACCACAGCCAATAGCTGCAGACAGCGCCTACCAGGGCTAATACGAGGATTTCCACCTGTTGGGCGTAAACAACCGCTACAGACCCAAGCACAACGCTAAAGAGCCACAAGGGAACCGAGGTTGCCGAGTTTCTTAACTCTGGAGACCAGTGCGCAAACTGCCTGCGAATGACCCGCGCCTTAATCAGGCTATGCAAATGCAGTCGGTCTGGAAGCCCAAAATGGGTCTTTCTCTGTACCCGACGAATGAGACTGAACACCGCCTCAATCACGGGATACCCACAGGCGAGCAGACTCGCCCACGGAGAAATCTCCGGGTTACGCATAGGCAAGAGCACCGCAAGCCAGCCCAATAAAAACCCCAAAAGATAGGCTCCCCCATCGCCGAGAAAGATCTTTCCAAGAGGAAAATTCATCAGCCAAAAACCCAGTACCGCAAACACGAGAACAACGCAGGCACCAGCCAGAGGCGCGTCTCCCACCTGCGAGGCCATAAGCCCGAGCGCAGCCGCAGCAATCATTACGGTGCCACTGGCAAGCCCATTAAAACCATCAACAATATTGATCGCGTTAGCCACCCCCGCGACCCCCAAAGCGGTAAAGGCAACCGAGAAAGGCAGCCAGGTTAAAAGCAAGTCAATTCCGGGAACCTGCACATGGGTAAGGCTCACATCAAACAGCCACCACGCCAGCAACGCACTCACGAAAGTCGCTGACAATCGCTCCCAGACGCCACCACGCTTAAACAAGTCTTCGAAGAACCCCACCAGAAAAGCCGGTAGACCCGCCAAGAGCATGTAGGTAAGAAGCTGCCCTGTAGGCGTGTCTGCGAGAATCAAGTCTGCCCCAAGCAGAGACAGGTATACACCCAGGCCTCCAATGCGGGGGGTGGGCATTCCGTGCGCCTTCTG
>VGHK01000022.1 GCA_016868305.1 Betaproteobacteria bacterium
TTTAATTCGGATTACAAAGATCTATCCATCCCGTTATGATGTATTTTGATCCAGAAAACACCACATTGCCTTTGTGCGCATGCGTCCATTCAGCTGGCCAAATCAAAGTGAGCCCCTTCCTTGGCTGTATCTCAAGGTCATAATGAGCGAATGATGTGGCACCCCCATCTGCAACATCGTTCAAGTAGGTCATCCAAGCAAAAATACGGTGAAGCGTCGCCAGGGACGATCTTTCACAATGTATTTGTTGAAAATGCTCTCCTGCCTGATATCGTTGAATATTAAATCCGCCGATTTCAACCTTGTTTGCAAACATCGTTAGATGAGGCCATTGCAAGAGGTAGTCTTTATAGCATGCGAAAAGTTCTTCAAAATATTTTATAAATATTTCATTCCCAGGTAATCTGATTTCGTTGGGTTGTAGCGTTAAATCTACACTGCGTTTTACGAGATCATTCAGTCCGTTATCTGTTCTACCAAGGGCATGCTTGTCAGGATTTGATTCAAAATAAGATACAATTACATCACATAGACCTAATGGCTCTAGATCCCATGATCCAATAAAATTGGGGGCAAGTTTTGCACGGCCTAAATCTACTCGCTGCACGCGACACCTTCAGCTGATGCTCAGGCCATTAACCATATCGAAACATATACTACCGCAGGCCTGTCTGATTATCTTTAATCCCGCTTCATGTTGATTTTGTTCCATCAATAATCTACCCAGATTTGCACTTATGCCTTGAAGCTCAGGCCTGATTGAGACTGCTTTTTCATAATTTGATTTAGCCTCGTCGTATCTGCCTAGCTGTTTAAGCACATTACCCAAATTGCCGTACGCCTCTGCAAACGCAGGACGAAGATCAATTACTTTTTTATAGCTTGATTCTGCTTGTTGCGGCCTGCACAGATCGCTGAGCGCATTACCCAAGTTAAAGTAAGCTTCTGCATAATCAGGTGCAAATCTGATTGCATTTCGGTAGCTTGACTCAGCCTCCTCCAGACTTCCTGTTTTTTGCAAAAGTATCCCTAAATTGTTATGGGCTTTCGCGTACCCTGCATCAATTACAATCGCATTCCTGTAACTCGTGATTGCATCCTTGGGTCTTCCAAGCGCTTGAAGCGTGATGCCCAAGTTGTAATGGGCTTGCGCAAAATCTTTGTTTAATGCCAAAGCAGCTTTGTAACTGCTCTCGGCCTCTGTAAGTTTACCTAGGTCTTTCAGCGTATTTGCTAAGTTGCAGTGGGCTTCAAAATCATGTGGCGCCAGGTATACTGCTTTTTTATTAGCGCTCAACGATTCTTCTAACCGTCCAGCCCGCTTGAACACGATGCCAAGAATTTTCCAGGCTAGTTGATGATTAGGATATTTTTGAGTCAGGGCTTTTGCAAGCAACTCTGTCGGCTCGAAGCTGCCTTTTCGAAACTGCGTTAGTACCTCGCTCACCTCCAACTCGGACGGGTGAGCTTGGTTATACGCTATGCCGGATTTATTTGAGAATTTTTGAATACTGACCCCCATCAAAGCACAACCAGCAGTGGTGCCCTCATTCAACCTAGGGTAAAGGGCGTCCCATTTATCAAGTTCGCTCCGAATAGTTCTGGCGGCTACTTTCCGGCATCAACACGCTATTCAAGCCCTATCCAGGTTGACCTAGATTGCCTGAGTACTCACCTCGTATAACAAGTCAACTACAGCGGCTGAATAAGCAATGTGTACGCACCTGCGTCATAACCTCCCACCGCAATTATTGCATTCACTGCTTTAGTAGGTGAAAATTCCAACAGTGAGTCAAGCTCTGTACCACCATCATCGTCAAATAAGCCGTCAAGGAAAAAGCGATCCTCATCGACAAAGATAACTGGGTCTTCTAACGGATCTTGACCCGCACCCGGGAGCACGGTAATGCGGTATCGAACTGGGCTAAGCGCAATGGTGTAAACGTCGTATCCCGTTTCACTCGCAAGAACACCATTAACGGTGGTACCGAGCCCAAGAACTCCAGCATCGCGCACGCTGCTCACTGTTTCACTGGTTGCGACTTGAGAGCTCATACCAAGCGAGTAGCTACCAGTATCCAAGTTGCCGTAAACACTGGCTGCTATGTAAAAAGTTCCATTACTGGTTGGTGCAAAGCGAAGTAAAGAATCAGTGCCTCCACCGCCATCGTCGTCAAACGCTACGAAATCTCCGCTGCTATCAAAAAGCTTGAGCAGGCTATCCGGGAGACCACTGAGGGAAAAACTGTACTGATTACCTGCCTGTAAATCTACTCGGAACCAATCCTCATCTCCTTGGTAGTCGACATTCCCACTTACGCTGCCGGCGACTGCGAGGCTTGCTTGGGTTGACTTATTACCCGGTATTTCAGGCGGGCCACTGTATACCTGGCTACCAATCTGCAAGGTGTAACTTCCAGATTCAGTAAGTGAATAGCCCGATGCGACTAAGGTATAGCTTCCCGAAGTGGAAGGAATAAAATTGATTCGTGAATCTAGTCCGACACCGCCGTCATCACTGAACACAATTAAAGAATCGTTTTGAAACAACTCAAGGTAAGGGTCGGGCAGGGTACCCACACCGGAATCAGCACCGCGTAGTGAGAACGTATAGAGCCTCCCGGTATTGAGCTCGATTGTGTGCCGATTTAGCTCTCCGCCAAAGGCAATCTCTCCGGCAACCACTTTATCGTTGCTAGCCACCGAGAAGCTCCTGACGCCGCCCGCCGGTGCAGCTGTTCCGGCTGAAATCTCAAGTGAGTAAGTCCCCGTCTCGCTTCCAAGAGAGGAATCGGCTGATACGTAATACCGGCCAGTTCTCTGAATGTTGAGATCCAAAACTGAATTCAGACCATCATCTCCGTCGTCGTCCTCACCAAGAAGACTGCCATCAGGGTTGAACACGCGCAGATATGGGTCGTCCAGCGTATCTCCAGTAAGCGCTATCTCGTAGATATTGCCAGCGGATAGGTTCACTGCGAAGAAGTCGGGCTCATCTGCCGTCTCAAGTTTGCCTGATACAGTCTGCCCCGCATTGATGTCAATAGCACCCACTAATTTATCGAGGTATGAATTGCCACCACCACCACCGATGGAGTCATTGCCACCACCACCGCCGATAGAGCCATTGCCACCGCCGCCACCAATGGAGTCATTGCCACCACCACCGCCGATAGAGCCATTACCTCCACCGCCAAGCGCCAGGATCGCCTCTCCCATGGCTTTAATATCCAGGTGTCGAAAGTTCGCACCAGTATTTTTCACGGCGTCAGTTGCACTCTCTCCGTCAGTAAATCTGGACGCACTTGACTGCATAACTTGATAAACCTCGGCGACTGTTAGTCTGCGGCCGAGCGTGGACTGCGCAAGCTCCTGCGCGAGTGCAACAGAACCAGCGACGACCGGTGCGGCCATACTGGTACCGCTCAAAGGTATAACTCCGCCGCCAGAGCTGGCGCCAAGAACATTACTACCTGGCGCGACGATGTCAGAGAGCTTCTCGCTACGCTGCGAAAACTCCGAGAGTACTTTTACGCTACCGTTCGATGAGCTCACTCCAAGTGCGAACGTGTCATCAGCAGGAGAGCCTACACCCAGCGCCTGATACTCTTCGTAGCTGTTTCCAGCGGCCACAGTTGGAACGACACCAAGCTTAACCAATGCTGATAATTCATCACCAAAAAAGGTCGTCGATGCGACATCAACATTAGAATCGCCTCCCCAAGAATTATTTACTGCAACGATGTTATAAAAGGCAGCATTTTTTACAACCCACTGAAGTGCTTGCTGCAAGTCCCCGTTTGACCCACCGCCCTTTTCCTGAAGTCCTTGTAGCAGAATAAGATTGGCACCCGGGGCGATACCTCTCGCGTCACTAAGCTGTCCAGCCGCAATTGAAGCAACATGAGTTCCGTGCTTATCTTCGGCTGTATTGACTGTATTTGCGCCATTGCGCTCAGGTGTGAAGTCGGCGTGATAAACGATGCGATCAGCAACACCATCGCCGTTAGCGTCGGGACCGAAAGCAGGATGGTTGAGATCAAATGAACTATCGATAATTGCGATTGTTTGACCCTTACCGGTTATCCCCGAGAACCGAGCATCGGCAACGAACGCGTCTAAGCCTGCCAATTCAGTCATCTTGTTACTGGCAAAAGACGATGCTTGTAGCGTGTAGAGACTTACTAGCCCGCCTGGGTTATCGGTCGAAAGCGGGGAACCCTTCTTGGCAACATCCTTGTTCGCAATGATCAGGCTGACTGCGCGTTCGACAAGGCTAAGGGCAGCTTGGAGGCTACTATCATCCGAGCCGACATCAGCAATGAGCCCGCGTAAGGAAGTCGCCGCAGAGTTTCCACTATAGGCCGTACCAAAATTAGGATTACTAAGTTGCGCCACGAAGGCATCAACGACTTTGAGTTTATTCGAGATAACTAAAGCATCTTGATTTCGCGCGCTATTTAGCACGGCGAGGGGCAACTGCTCAGGACTTAGGCGACCTGCCTGAAGCTCTCCAACCCAGTATCTCGCACCATCGGGGTCAGCAAGGCGCCCGAACAAATGCGTATAAACATTGTCAACCAGCTCTCTGGGAGTGTCAGAGGCTCTACTGAAAAGCATCGCACCAGCTTCTGACGACGACGCGATGGCCGCAACAGCCGCAGTAGGGGCGGCGTTACCATAAAAACTCAGCCCTGACTGATCTGGCGGGCGGCCTAAATAGGCCAGATAAGCTTTCAAAACAGTATTCGCGCTCATGGCTCTCCCCTCCTGGTTGGCAAACCAATATAATGCAATACCGGAGAATGTCAAGATAGTTGTCGCGTCCATCATGCAGCCTTCACCTTACATGCAATATGCGATCGAGCAGCAAGTCTTTGATTAAATTTTTGAGATATAACCGGTGATCCTTTCCTTGCTCAAGCCACGAATAGCTCTCGTGTTCGTTGCGGTCTTAACTGCTTCGGCGGCGACGTCGGCTACATCACCCTCAGATGAGACTCGTGAGTTGGCGAAGTCTATTCCGCTTGCCGACCTTCACATGCACGTCTACGGAATTGGTCGTAGCACTCCCCGTAACATGCTCCGCGATATGGAACGACATAATGTCCGTTGGGGCGGGGGGGTGGGTAATTACCAGACTGAACTACAGGAAAAGTTAGGCCCTCGATACATTGCTGCCATAGGGAATGAGGCTTGGCTCACCGTCTTTAATAGTCGGGGGGAGAGCGGGCTGACTATTCTTGATCAGTATGCGTTTAATGAGTTATTTCGTACTGCGGAGCGGTTGTTTAAAGAGGGCAAACTCAAAGGGTTCGGTGAGATCCATGTGAAAAACAAAACAAAGTTTTCCGCCGGTTTCGGACGTAGTATTCCCTTGGACAGCCCCGTGATCAATAGGATGTATGAAATCGCCAACCAATATGAGGGATTTGTCCAGATTCACACTATGGGTGGGATATTCGGCGGGTATGAAGAAATCTCTGTCATCGCGGATCGCTACCCTAGGGCACTCACAATCCTCTCGCATTGCTTATCCGGCACGCCTCCTCATCTGTTGAGCAAACTCTTTGACAAACACCCCAATGTTGTCTGCGAGATCTCCTCTGGGGGCCTAATCCACCTACCTCCCCCTGTTGGGGGCCGGATTTTCAATCAAGACGGACTTCGCCCCGAATGGGCAGAGGTTATCGAGCGGCATCCGACGCGCTTTTTTGTTGGCACCGACCCTTGCTGCGGGCTTGAGGGCAGATACGGAGAGCTTATTGAGGAAATTAGACGAGACTTTTTGCCCTATCTCACTCCCGCTACCCTTCGAAAAGTGGCCTACGAAAATGCTGTCGAGCGGTTCAATCTGCCCAGCCCATGAGGTTTTGATTCGCGCCCTCTGGATTCTAGTTGAGCGGAGCGTATTGGCTTTGTTCGAGCAAATTCGAGCGTATAGGGCCAGTAGGTGGCACCAATCGATTGGAGGGTTTTTTACCTTACGGTGAGGTCAGGCCCCAGGAACTGAGGACTCTGCAGGTTGGGTTGCTCCCGCCGATTCACCCACTCTGCGCTTACCAAAGAAGCATCAACGGTTTGCAAGATGATAAGCAAATCCGCAATGTATTCAAAAAAACCAACCGCGGCCTGCGTCTGGCGGCCCAGAAGCGATTGTTTAACTAACTCGCTCAGTTTTCGACCCCCCTATTTTTGGTGGGGTCGGGGATTCGAACCAAAAAGAGTTAGCACCCCTTGCGAGCAAATCACTGCGCTTCACGCATAGCCCTTCCCAGTTCGTCGTGACCCTTGGCACTTAAGGTATCGGCTGCTTTCAGACGATCGCGGAGCCACTTCTGACTGATTGACTGATACGAATTGCTTTGACGCTTGCATCTTTAGACCTTTTTGTACGGGGTGTTGCAAGCTAGTTCTCAAACAATGCGTGCCAAGATGCAGCCAGTCAAAGCGATGTGACTCAGCGTCACGAGCACAGATGCACCGTGCAGCCATTTGAAACGCAGCCGGTCATCAGAGTCAGTGGCTAGATTGATTGCTGGCATCAGCAACTGCCGCACGGGGATGGTCGTTAAAGCAACGGCAGCCATAACAGTTGCAGCCATGGTGTCGTGAGACCACCACAATAAAGCGGCAACGGCCGCCGTAGCCACCACAAACAAATAGAACCAAGGAAAAGCAAGCCGCAGCGTAGCACCAGCAGATGGGGCTGGAAGTGCTTTGAATAAAAAAGCAGCAAAGCCAAAGGAGTACAGGGTCATGCCGCCGAACAACAGCGCGGTGACCAATATTGCCAATGAGTGTGTCATATCGAGCAAATTAATTTGAGGCGGGATTGGATGCAGGTGGCAGAGGCAAGCCTTCTGCGATGGCTACTTGTTCGAGTGCTTTTTCAAAAAGCATACGAGCAGAGCCAGCGACATGCTGCAAGTAGGCATGCAGTCGCGCGTCAGCAGCGCTTCTGTTGGCACACTCGCTACTGTATTTTTCAAAGGATGAGACCTGCAGAAGCAACTCTGCCAAGTGGCTGGGACACTCACATGCGACCGTCGTGGAAAGTCCAGCAAATTGAGTTAGGGCAGCATCGTCAAACAAGGGGGGCGAGACCGTTTGTTCACCAAGGCCGACTGAAACAAGTGGTGTTGAATGTCGAACGTCAGTAGCTTTTTTTCCTTGTGCATCGTTGCGCTGCAAGGTCGCTAGCCATTGGCGCAGTAATTTGTCATCTGAAGGCTCAGACAAAACTTCCACCCCAGCATTCGTTAACTCTGCTCGTGCTGCTGCGCTGGAAAAGCGATACAAAACCGCCACTGAAGAGGCACGCCATGCGTCTTGGGCTTCAATTAGTTCTTTGTGAATGCCAGTTTGAAGGCTTCCAGCTTGCAAGATGATCATGTCGGCGGTGTCTTCATCCGACATCCCTCCAGCTTTTGCTGATGCGTTCAAACTGTCAAATACTCCCACCAGTTGCACCTTCAGCCCGAAGGGCTGTAGGTAAAGCAAGCGCTGTACTCGGCTTGCCAAGGAATGCCCGACCACCACAATCTTTATTGAACTTTGCAAATGAGATTCAACCCAATTAGCTTGAGTTACCTCAGGGGCACGCATCATTTCCCGCATTTGTTCTGTCTCTAGTGAAGCAAGCAATCTAATGGCATGCCCCTGCGCGGTCAGCCGACGCAGCAGGGTAGCTCTCTCCACATCTGCTGGCGAATACAACCGATGACCTGATGCTGCAGTGTTGGGACGTACAGCCTGGTAGCGCTGCTCCCAAATGCGCAACGTGGCAACGGGCATACCCGCAATCCTCGCCACAGCACCAGCTCTAAAAGTGGGCTGTGTTTTGTTTTGCTGAGTAGCTTGTGATGTACCTGCGGTGTCGGAAAGCGGCATTTTTTTTCCAATGAGTTGAATTTGAGTTTGATTATTACACCTTTTTTGATCTATTGAGTTGATTTTTTTCTTTTAAACGCTACAATAGTGTTTTTTTGACCAACTCGCACCACCATCAAAGTCGTTAGTCAAGCTCAAAAGCTGCGGTGACCTTGATCCGCCATATTTGAGTGATGCAAAAATGACAGCTATCGCAGCAGAAATCGAACGCTTTAACCGCCTGAGTGCCACTTGGTGGGACAGCCGTGGACCCATGCGGCCTCTGCACGTTGTTAACGCCCTAAGGCTTGACTTCGTAGTCGAACAAATTGCCTCGCATTTGAATCGAGTCAGATCCAATGCGCTAAATGGGCTGAGAATTTTGGATGTGGGATGCGGCGGCGGCTTGATGTCTGAAGCGCTGGCTCGCTTCGGAGCTAACGTCGTTGGCGTGGATGCTTCACCAGGTAACGTCGCCGCTGCTCGCCTGCACGCTCAATCGCAGAACGTCAAAGTTGACTATCGGCTCGGCGAACTCGCCGAAGTACTTTCCCCAAACGAGCGTTTTGACGTGGTGCTCGCGCTTGAGGTAGTCGAACACGTGAGTGACGTACCCGCATTTTTGGCCGGCGCCGCTGACCGTCTCGCCCCAGGCGGCATGCTCTTTGTCTCCACCATCGATCGTACTTTCAAGAGCTTTGCAGTGGCCATCGTTGGAGCTGAATACCTGCTGCGAGTTCTGCCGCGCGGCACCCATCAGTGGTCAATGTTCGTGCGTCCCGAAGAGTTGCGGTCTGCTTTGGCTCCCTCAACATTACACATGAATAACTTGCGCGGCATGCGCTACTTGCCTGTATTGCACAAAGCTTCGTGGTGCAAGGACACAAAGGTGAACTACATCGCCACGTTCACGCACGCTGCCCGTTCCAACCTCGTCCATTAAAGGCCTCCATGCACCTTGTTAGACATCTAATTTTGGTGCTGGGCGATCAACTCGACTTAGACGCTGCAGCCTTTGACGGATTTGATCCCGCACAAGACGCTGTGTGGATGGCTGAAGCTCACGAAGAGTCCACACTCGTTTGGTCAAGCAAGCAGCGAATCGCCTTGTTTTTGAGCGCCATGCGTCACTTCGCACAAGCACTGCGCGACGCGGGCCGACCGCTTTACTACCACCGGCTCGACGGACCCGGCGCTGCCGCCAATCTGCAAAGTCTTGGAGCCAAGCTGCAGGCTGATATTGCTTCCCTAGCGCCTCAGCGCGTAGTGATGACCGCGCCGGGCGATTGGCGCGTGTTCCAGCAACTCAAGGCTGCGGTCGAGGCTGCAGGTCTAAAGTTGGAAGTTTGCGAAGACCGGCACTTCTTTACGACAGTGAGTGAGTTCGTAGCGCATGCCAGTGGGCGCAAGTCGCTGCGGCTGGAGTATTTTTACCGCGAGCTGCGGCAACGCTACAACATCCTGATGGACGACGGCAAGCCCACGGGTGGCCAGTGGAATTTTGACGCCGACAACCGCGAAGCCTTTGGTCCTGAAGGCCCCGGCCAGGTCCCGGCCCGCGCGACCTTCGACCCCGACGCCCTTACGCAAGAAGTCATTGCACTGGTGAACACCCGCTTTGCTGACCACCCCGGCACGCTCGATAGTTTTGCCTGGCCAGTTACACGCAGCCAAGCCTTGCAAGCATTGCAGCGCTTTGTTGATGAGCGTCTGCCGCTTTTTGGACGCTATGAAGATGCCCTATGGCCTGGCGAGCCCTGGCTGTACCACTCGCATCTGTCCTCAGCCATGAACCTCAAACTTCTCAGTGCACATGAGGTCGTTCATGCGGCAGAGGCTGCCTACCGGGCTGGTCATGCGCCGCTTCAAAGCGCTGAGGGGTTTATCCGCCAGATCCTGGGATGGCGCGAATACGTGCGCGGTATTTACTGGATGCAAATGCCCAGCTACATCGAGCGCAATGCCCTGAATGCCAAGGAAGAATTACCAGACTGGTTTTGGACAGGTAAGACAGACATGGCCTGCTTGCGCGATGCCATCACGCAGACTCTTGAACACGGCTATGCGCACCACATACAGCGCCTGATGGTCACAGGCCTTTATGCCCTGCTGCTGGGCGTGCGGCCCCAGCAGGTTCACGCTTGGTACCTGTCGGTTTATGTGGACGCAGTCGAGTGGGTGGAATTGCCCAACACCTTGGGAATGAGCCAGTACGGCGACGGCGGCCTCATGGCAAGCAAGCCCTATGTTGCGACGGGCAAGTACATCCAGCGCATGGGTGGGCCTTGCAAAGGTTGCCGCTACGACCCAGCGCTGCGCGAGGGTGAACGTGCCTGCCCTTACACCACGCTGTACTGGGATTTTCTGATACGACACGAAACACTGCTGGCCAAAAACCCCCGCATGGCTTTGCAGGTCAAAAACGTGGTGCGCATGACTGACAGCCAAAAGCAAGCTGTGACGCTTCGTGCCGATGCAATTCGCCGTGGTGTAGTCGGTGTAGCACAATGACAATGCTAGACACCTTTCCGCCCACGCGCCAAGCTGCATTGGCCCGAGTCAGTGACCTGATACCTAGCGACTATGCGCGCAGCCGCAACGCCCTTGAGGGTGCAGTCACAGGGCTGTCGCCTTACATCACCCATAGATTGATCAGCCTGCCCGAGGTTCTGGCCGGTGTGACCGCCAAGCACCCGCTGGATGTCCAGCACAAGTTCGTGGTCGAGTTGGGTTGGCGCGAATACTTTCGACATGTCTGGGCGTTTCGAGGTAACGAAATTTTTGAATCTCTACACGAAGGCCCGCTGCCTCACGCGAGCTACGCTGCCATGCTGCCTGCCGACATTCGCCAAGGTGCTACCGGTGTACCTGTCATTGATATGGCCGTACGCACCTTGTACGAAACTGGCTATTTGCACAACCATGCCCGCATGTGGCTAGCCAGCTACATCGTTCACGTGCGCAAAGTGGACTGGCGGATTGCTGCAGACTGGCTTTACAGCCATCTGCTAGACGGCGATCTTGCCAGCAACCACCTCAGTTGGCAGTGGGTGGCTGGCACCGGCAGCAGCAAGCCATACCTTTTCAATGCAGACAACGTTGCCCGCTACGCGCCTGCTTCCTGGCACAGCCCGGGCAGTGTGATCGACCAATCCTATGAAGCGTTGGACAGACTCGCGCGACAACCCACTCGCCGCGTACCTACCCGCGCCCGCGCCGAGCATGACTCGACCACCTCAGACGCGCTGATCGAACCTTTGCTGCTTGCAGAACCGCCATCAGACCTTGGTTGGGCACAGCCTGACGCTGCTGCTGTAGCAGGCCGCGATGTATGGCTGGTGCACCCCTGGAACTTGGGAGATCTGCCCACTACCTTGCCTGCAAACACGGTGGTGGTAGGCGTCTTTATCACCGACTTTCACCGCGCCTGGCCTTGGAGCGAGCGACGCTGGCGTTTTGTTGCCACCCGAATGGCTGAACTTACTGCGTTGCGTTGGCGAAGTGATGCGACTGTAATTGGTGCAGCACTGCAAGGTGCTGCCCGTGTGCGCAGCGTGGAAGAGCCGCACCTTGCACCGTGGTTAGCAAGCTTAGCATTTTGCGAAGCGGCGGTTGAGCTTTTCCCGGCGGTTAATCGACGCTGCGACTCCTTTAGCCAGTGGTGGACTCGGGCATCGCGCAGCTTTGCAACAGCATCTGACTTGCTGGCTGCACGACAAACGCCAGCGTGGTGAGACCGTTTGAACCAAACTATGAACAATACAAATCAGACCAACTCAAGCCAGTGCAATGGATTACTGACCGTGCTCTACGACGGCGCGTGCCCGCTATGCAGGCGCGAAATTGCCGTCTACCGAGACCTGCAACCGCTACAACCAGGCTCGACTGTGAGCTTTGCCGACATCAGCGACACGGCTGTACCACTGCCAGCCGGTACAACTCGCGAACAGTTACTGGCGCGGTTTCATGTGCAAGGCCGCGATGGTCAACTGCTAAGCGGAGCTCAGGCATTTTTGGCCTTGTGGGCCGCCCTACCCGGTTGGCGCTGGCTGGCCATGATCGGACGCTTGCCGGGAGCTGGCTGGATGATGGAGCGGATGTACCGGTTATTTTTAAGGTGGCGGCCAACGATTCAGCGCTGGGCATTGCGCTGGGACTGATATCTCTCAACAAAGTCTGCATTTATACGTTAAGCAACAGCTTATTTTTTTCACTCCAGCTTCTCAAGGCATTTCATGGAATCCATCGTTCTCATTACAGGCGCCAGTGGCGGCGTTGGAAGGGCTCTCGCACATCAACTCCATAGCATGGGACTGCAAGTTGCCGTAGTCGGGCGTGATATGGACCGTTTGACCAACCTTGATGCGGCATTGCGCATTTCTGCAGACACAACCACGCCGGAAGGCGCAGCACAAGCAATATCAACCTGCCAAGAGTCGTTGGGCGCGGCGCCCTCGCTGCTGGCACATTGCGTGGGCAGCACTTTGATTGCGCCTCTGCATCGCACCAGTGTGCAAGCCTACCGAGAGGTCATGCGCATCAATCTGGATAGCGCTGTATTCATGTTTCAGGCTTGGGTTACCGCGCTTCAGGGCGGCCCTGGCGCTGCCGTGATGGCAAGCTCCGTGGTGGCTCGCATTGGTGTGGCCAACCACGAAGCAATTGCCGCCGCTAAAGGAGGAGTTGAAGCTTTTGTACGCAGTGCCGCTGCAACCTACGCCGCTCAAGGACTACGCATCAATGCAGTGGCACCTGGTCTGACCGAAACACCCATGACAGCCAACATGCTCAAAATGGCAGCCATGCGCGAGGGCGCTGCACGCCAGTACCCATTGGGTGGCATTCAATCAGCTGAGCAGGTCGCCGATGTCATGGCATTTTTACTGGGAGATGGTGCCGCCCGGCTGACGGGTCAGGTCATTGCGGTGGACGGTGGGTTCACCACTGTCAGGCCCTTGGTGCGTTGACTGACAATTTTCAGTTCCATGAAGCACGGCTTAGAGACATCGCAGGATATTCGCCAGCAAATTTGGAAGGAGCTTGGCCGCGCCAGCGTAGACCGTCACCACGCCTGGCGAACTCCTGTGCTTGCCACAGTGGGTTGCGATGGCTCGCCCAATGCACGCACAGTAGTGCTTCGTAAGGTAGACGGCAACCAACAGACGCTTTGCTTTTATACGGACGCACGCAGCGCAAAGGTCAGCGAACTTACAAAAGAGCCCAAGGCGGTACTTGCCTTTTGGAGTGGTCGGCTTAACTGGCAACTGCGCGTAAAAGTTGAAATTTCAGTTGCCACAGACGGTCCTGAAATTCAAGCCCTTTGGCAGCGGATCCAGCAGTCGGCATCTGCTTCAGACTACTTGGCTACTGAAGCCCCAGGCACCGAGCGCACTACAGGATTCAGAATCGCGCAAAATCTGAGTGGTGACCATCATTTCGCCTTATTGAACGCCCAAGTCCTCCAGATGGACTGGTTGGAATTGGGCCATGGCGCACATCGACGTGCGCGCTTGAGCGCCGACACATGGCAGTGGCTCATCCCCTGAAAAATTCAAACAAAACCCTCCGCCTTCCAATGTCTTAAATGGCGATAACTTCTCAGATTTACTGTAAGTTTTACAATTTCAAGAATTACTGAAATTTGGAGAACCTGTGAATTTGCCACCTTTGACCCAACGCTTTGTTCTGCACTTTGGCGAGATGGGCGGCCGCTGGGGCATCAACCGAACAGTTGGACAAATTTACGCACTGCTGTTTGTCTCACCCAAGCCGCTTAACGCAGATGAATTGGGAGAGGCTCTGGGGTTTTCTCGGTCCAACGTCAGCATGGGGTGCAAGGGGTCGGATGTTCGAATCATCTCGCCCCGACCAATCTAGTTTCAGTGACAGTGATTACTGAATTACAATTACGGTGACAGTTTACTTAATTCACTTCGTGAATTAAGTAAACTGTCACCGTAATTGATTGCGTCATTCAGAATTAAACGTAGCCGGTAACCCGCAAGGGGGTATGCCGCATATGCAAAGACATACCGAGAGCGGCGATGCCATTGGGATTGCGGGCGAGAATCTCTTCTGACAAGGGCAGAAATGCGGTCTCTTCGAACTCCGCATGGGCCCGGTAACGGCTGGTTAACTGGGCAATCGCCTCAAGGTCAACGTCGCTTTCCTTGCCCTTGGCCACACGCTTTAGGTCTCCCTCAAGCGACTTCCAGAGCTTTTCAAGGGTACGGTGCTCTTCGGTCAGTCGATCAATAATCTGGCGAACACGCGGGCGCTCCTCCCCTTCGCGGGTCTCGGCGAGCACCGCCGGAAACAGTTCGCGCTCTTCGTCTAGATGATGTTCGAAAATGGCTTCGCGAAAAAATTCGACAGACTGTTCCGAAAGCTGGCGGGCACGCTGAAACTTGGGGAGAAGCTCGGCCAGCTCGGTGAGCGCCTCTAACTTCCTAAAGATGCCGGAATGGCAGTTTTTGAAGTCGGAAATGGGGGCGTAGTCTTGGCTGGCGGTCTGGGATTCGGGGGTCTTCATAGTTGCCTCTCGTGGCGCTTTTGCAAGGGCCCGCTGCCCTGCGCAGCAGGTTAGCTGCAAGGTAGCAGACCCGTCTGAAGATCCGCTTGATCTAGATTAAGGCCACGTCAACATTTATGACCCCTACCGGTGTCATTTTCTTGTTACACTTGCAGCTGTTCATTCTTGTGTGAACAGCCTGTCATGGTGCCCATTTAGCGTGGGGTAAACGGGAAGTTGGTGCGAATCCAATGCTTTCCCCGAAACAGTAACGGGTGTCTGGCTCTTCGATGTGCTGCCTCCACAGCCATCGGTCACTGGATCAGGCGTTCGGCCTTTTGGCCTCTACGCCTAGTCTGGGAAGGCGAGCACAGACGGAGGAAGGCTTCCACAGACCCTGTCTGCGGAACCAGTCCTCCAAGCCCGAAGTCTGGATACCGGCCTCTCAGGACCACTTCTGTTCGTCGCTTCGGGGGTTGGGCGGCCTGAAAGGATATCTCTTGAAGGTTGCGCGCATTGCGTTCGTTGCCGCTTTGGCTCCCATAACGGCTACACAGGCCGACACAACAACCCATCTTGCTCCTGTCGTAGTCACTGCAAGCCGCTCCGTCGAGAGCGTGGCAGTCGTACCCCAGTTCGTTGAAGTGTTTGACCGGGAAAATATTCGTGCCTCTGGACAGACCAGTATTCCTGATTTTTTGAAGTGGGTAGGTGGGCTAGAGGTACGCACCACCAATCCGGGCGCTCTTGGTATCAACGCGACTGTAGATATGCGGGGCTTTGGCGCGAGCGCGAAAGACAACACGCTTGTTTTACTGAATGGCGAGCGGCTTAACCCCATCGATGGCTCATTAGTTCCCTGGGATCGAATACCTGTTGCAGCTGTCTCTCGCATCGAAGTCATTCATGGCTCCGGGGGGGTGGAATATGGAGATCGTGCAGTGGGCGGCGTGGTCAACATTATTACAAACAGTACCTTTGATCGCGAGCACCGTGCTGAAGTCCTGGTAGGGTCGCATGGGATGAAAGGACTCTTTCTATCCACAGGGAAGGCGGCAGAAAGCTCCGCCACCCAGATCCATGTTGAAGAACAACGGGAAGACGGTTGGAGAGAGGGTTCGCGCGCAAAGCGCACCTCTATAAACCTGACACAACGTTATGAATTGAGAGACGCGGGCTTTCTTGCGGCAAGTCTGCAACTGGGGAAGCGCATGTTCTACAGTCCGGGGGGAGTCCTCGGACAAGTCGGTCAGGGTGACCGCGATCGCCCTAAGTTCAACAATGTGGACGATCGGACCGACTCTGATGTCTACATTCTCAGTGTGCAGAGTAGTGGCCCAGTTCCTGGGAATTGGACACTACAAAACCGGTTCTGGGTATACGATCGATCAGATACACAGACAACCCCTTTCTCGACCACACCGGTAAAGAGGATCGATCTCGCGAAGCAGGGGTGGGGGCTATCATCTGAGGTAACCCGCGAGTTTACGCACCGCACACGCCTTGTATTGGGTGCTGATGTCTCCCAAGATCAGGCAACCTACAAGCCCAATACTGGCGATCTGCAGGATGCGAGCCTAGACAACCTTAGCATTTTTGGGTCGCTTAGAAGAGATATCGCTTCAGGGCTTCTTGGCTCCCTGGGTGCACGATTTCAGACGCAACATGCAAATGCTTACGATTTCACTGCTGGCGTAGGAGCAAATCGTGCGAAGAAGCATCAACAAGCCTGGGCATATGAAGCCGGCATCACCTGGACTGATTCACCAATGGCAGACAAGGTTTCCGTTGCCTACGCACGTGGCTACCGGTTTGCCAATACGGATGAGTTTTGGGGTAGCCAATATCCCGAGGAACTCAATTACGCCCTTCAGAGGGTCTTCACCGGAATATTGAAGCCACAGCAATCCGATAGCCTCGACCTGACCCTTGGGTGGGCGTCAAAGATGGACCGATTAACGGTAAACTTCTTTGCGTTAACAACGAAAGATGAAATTCGATACTGTGTGCTGGAGGACTGCGACTACGGCTCAAATATCAACGCACCAAGAATTGAACGAAGGGGTGTCAATCTCCGTCTGCGGAAGGCGCTGTATAGAAATCTGACGCTGACCGCTCGCGCAACTATGCAATATGCTGAGTTTGCGCGAGGTGAACTGTCGGGGAAGAAGGTTCCCTTAACTCCAAAAACGCTTGCTGGGTTCGCCTTAGAAAGAGAGATCACCGCATCCACCAAAACTTCGCTGGCTATGTCTTACGTAGGCAGACAGTTGTACGAAGGCGACGAACTCAACACTCTTGCACGCATTCCGTCTTACACAGTGGCAGACATCAGCCTGACAAGAACGGTGGGGCCTTGGTCTCTGCGTGGATCGATCAACAATCTGTTCGACAGCAAATTTGCTTCGTGGGGAGGATATGGATTCGTCAATCTCAGTCCGACAAGCTCAGGTTTCAGCTACTACTACTACCCCGCAAGCCCTCGTTCACTTTATTTGAGTATCGCGCGTTCTTTTTAGCGAGGACAAGGACCTTTTGGCTTTGTGTCGACGACTACACGAAAGAAAGCGTTAAACTTAGCGTCGTGTGGTCACAAATTAATAGCTCACGCTCATGCCGATCAAAACCACCATATGTCGTATCGGAAACTCCCGCGGGATCATTCTCCCGGCATCTGTCCTGGAACAGGTCGGGGCATCTGATGCACTGAACCTTTCGATTGAGAACGGCTGCATTATCCTGGCGCCCGTGCAAGAACCCCGTCAGAGCTGGTTTGATAACGCCGCTGGCTACCAGGCCACGCAAGAAGAGAGCGCATGGGAGTCCGGGCGGCTGTCAGAAGATTCCGAGTGGGTCTGGTAATGGCAGTTAAACGCTTGGACATTCCATGACAACAAGCCCCCCGGGGTCGGGCGCGTGTTTCGGCCATTCGCCTGCACTGGTGATTTTCCTGCTCCCCGCAACAGACAAATAAGCCACTGCCCGAATGACCCCGGCATGTGTGACCCAAACCGCCTCTTTCACCGCCTGATTGCGTAACTCCTCGATGGCATCGGCCACTCGTTGGATCACTTGCTGCGTACTTTCCACACCGCCAAAACGGTAATGGGCGAAATCGGCCATCCAGTCATCAAATGCGGTCTGAGGAATTTTGTCCCAGCGCTGAAGCTCCCAAGACCCAAAGTCCATTTCGTTCAGGCGTTGATCGACCACTGGCGGCTGAAGATCGGAGCGCAAGCGGCACAGTTCAAGCGCTAGCTGCTGCGCTCGTTTCAGACCCGACACCCTCAGGGGTAATCCCAGCGGCAACTCCTTTGCGGCGGCTCGTGCGGCCTTTAGACTCAGATGATCAATAGCAGCTAAGTCGCTCACACCGTAACAAAGCCCCGCGTCCAGCGCGGCCTTCGCGTGACGTAATAGCCAGAGCTTCACCAGCACCTCATAAGGCCAGCGCCAAGCCAAGATAGAACAGTAGCTCGCTGAGCTGCTGCGTCGTACCGAGGCCATCGCCGGTAAAGCCCTGCAGGCGCTGCTGTAATAGTCGCCACGTCCACGCGAAGCCGGCCAATGCGCCCAGCACCCCAGCGAGCCAGGGCAGGCTCGGCGCCATCGAGATGGCCAGCGCCATGGCGGCCGCCCACCACGTAAGACCTGCCAACAGCCCGGCGGCACTGATAGTCTCGGCTAGGGGCTTACTCTTGGACTGAGCGGTATCGCCCACATGCGGCAGCGTGTGGATCACAAACAGGGGCGTCAAGCGAGACGTGACATGTGCAGCAAATAGCACCCAGGCCGCCTGCTGCGCTCCTCCGGCTTGCGTGAGCAAACCCAGCAGAAGCACCTTAGCCAGCAGGGCCAGCATAAGGGCGAGGGCGCCATAGCTGCCAATTCGCGAGTCCTTCATGATCTCCAGTGCGCGTTCGCGGCCCACAGCACCGCCCAGCCCGTCGGCCGTGTCGGCAAGGCCGTCTTCGTGGAATGCGCCCGTTAGCCAAATACTGAAGGCAGTACTCAGCACCGCCGCCACCCAGGGTGCAGCCGGCTGGGCCGCCAAGGTCTGCAGCAGCCCAAAGAACACTAGCGCTGTCAGACCACCCACCACGCAGCCTACTCCAGGAAAGTGTGCCGCGCTGGCGCGCAGCATCACGGGCGAAAATCCCACCCAGTCTGCAAGCCGCCCCGTGACCGGGATTCGGGTGAAGAACTGAATAGCGATCAAGAAGTGCCGGATGGGGGACATGCTTTTAGCGCACCAAGACTTGAACTTCGCTCTGTCGCGATACACCGGCCGACGCGAAGCTAGCCATCTCGCGCAGGATGGCGCAGGCGCTGATAAGCAGCGGCCAGGCAAGGGCGGCTCCCGAGCCTTCGCCCAAGCGCAGGCCGAGGTCTAACAGCGGCTGGGCACGCAGGTGGGACAGCATTTGCGCGTGACCGCGTTCGCCCGAGCGGTGGGAGAAGACGCAGCGCTGCAGCACAGCCGGCTGCAGTTTGCTCGCCACCAGCACGGCGGAGGTGGTAATGAAGCCGTCCACCACAATCACTCGGCGCTCCGCCGCTGCCTGCAGCACCGAACCGACCATGGTGGCGATCTCGAAACCACCGAAGGCGGCGAGCGCCTCCAGTGGCGCCTTGGCGCCCGGGTGCCGGGCCAGCACTTCTTTGAGAATCTCAATCTTGCGTTGCAACGCTTGAGCACCAAGGCCGGTACCCGCGCCGGTGCAGTCTACGATGGACAGGCCAGTTAGTCGGCTCATCAGCAAGGAGGCGGCTGAGGTATTGCCAATTCCCATCTCGCCCAGCAGTAGCGCATTACCTGGCAGGCCTCGGATCAGCGCGGCTCCGTTGGCCAGCGCTTGATCACAATGATCGGCGCTCATCGCCGGACCCTCGAGCGCATCGGTGGTGCCAGGCGCTATCTTATGGATCACCAAACGGGCGCGGGGCGCGAAATTGTGTCGCACGCCGCAGTCCACTGCCGTTAGACCGATTCCGTTCTGACGCGCCAGCACGCTAACGGCCGCGCCACCAGCCAGGATATTCTCGACCATCTGCCATGTCACGTCGCTTGGATAGGCCGAGATCTTGCGCGCTGCGAGACCGTGGTCGCCTGCGAATACCACCATCTGCGGGTCGTTCAGTTCAGGCGCTTCGCTGCCCAGCGTCAGGCCGATTCGTTGCGCCAAACGTTCGATCTGGCCCAGTGAGCCGACCGGCTTGGTCTTGTTGTCCAGCAGGTTCTGCAGACGGGCGGCCAATTCGGGCTGAGTAATGTCGTCAATGACAGGCATTGTGAAAGACATGTTTTAGTCCTTGTGAATGATTACCACCCGGGGCAGACCGCTGGGCTGCCGTCCTTAGGCGCGCTCCAAAGGTAAGAGGGCACGCATACTAGTAGATCAGATTCGGTCGGTCTACAAGTCTCGTCTGGTAAGCCCCTCGGGCGAAATCCCTCTGGCCGTGTGGAAGCCCGTTTTGCTCGAGATGTTCGCCTAGCGACTAATGCAGATGCTGCCCAGCAGGCTCGCTTTCCTCGGGAAGCTCGGCATGCACCAGTTCGCCGTCTAAAGTGGGATACAGGGGCGCGCCACAGTCTTCGCAATATTCCATAGGCATGCGCTGACGCAGAAACTCCACGCGCTGCACGCCGGCCTCTTTGAGCGTGGTCTCGATCTCCTCAAGAACATCGCTCATCTCGTCTTCGGCCCCTAGTAGGGGCCAGACCACCCCATGAATCACCTCTTCGTCATTGCTCACTAGGAAAGAGATTCGGTATTCCTCAAGCTGCCGGTTATAGCAGCCGGCAACCACGGCAGAGAGCATGGCTGGGGTAATGCCCAGCGTGGTGGTGAGAAAGGCAACCGACGCAGAGACGGAGAAAGGCCTTGCCGCACGATCGGCGTCGCGGCAGGCCACGTAATAGGCGCGCGGCAGCATGGGCTCAAAGCCGCAGGCTGGCAGCAGGTGCGTGAGGCTTTCTTGCGCGGCCTTTCGCCAGGCGGCCAGTACCTCATCGCGGCTCAGAATGCCTTCCTGCCAACGAAAGAGAGACTGCCCCTGCGGCACACTGGCCACCCCCAGAATATAGCGCTGGTCCGCAAGAAACTGCGCGGTTTCGCCAAGCGACTGGGCGTTAATCGCCAGATGGCCCTTAGGCAGGTTCTGGGCCAGTGACAGCCGCAGGTCTGCTGTTTCGCCAAAGCTTGAGGGCAGTTGATCGGGCGAAAAAAAGTAGTTGGCCAGGGCAAGGTCGGCATGCTCGGAAAACACATGCTCTGCCAGAGCAGCCTTCAGTCCCGCCAAGACACTGTCAGTTACCGAACGTGTGGGCAGCGGCATACGCGACCAGGCCAGCACCGGCGCGGCAAACAAGAGCAGGTCGCGCGGGCCATCGCTTGAGGCCACGGTGCTGTGCTCCACCCGGCCTTCGATGGCATCCGCCAGCTCTTCATAGGCGCGTGACTCGCGATCGGCCAGCCGATCAAGCGCTGCGTTGAGCGACCCTTCATCGCCCTGTTCCAGCAGGGCGTCGATCTCCTGGTCAAGGCGATGCTCCCAGAACCGGTCTTCTGCGCGACTGCCAGACAGTGCCAAGCCCTCAGCGAGCTGAATCAGCAGGTCGGCCTCTCGCGAGGCCCGGCCGCGCCGTGATGATGGAGATGTTTTCATGAGATCCTTTACGCCGCCATAAGCTCCCGCAGGACAAAGGGAAGAATACCCCCGTGATGGAAGTAGTCAACCTCAATGGGTGTGTCAATTCTGCACAGGGCGGTGAACTGCATCTTGCTGCCGTCTTTACGTGTGACCGAGACCACCAGGTCTTGCTGCGGTACTAGGTCTTTGGGAATCTCGATGTCATAGACCTCAGACCCTTCCAGCCCCAAAGACTGCGCCGAATCACTGCCCTTAAACTGCAACGGCAGCACGCCCATACCTACGAGGTTAGAACGGTGAATCCGCTCAAACGACTTTGCAATGACCGCGCGAACGCCCAGCAGCTGCGTGCCCTTGGCCGCCCAGTCGCGCGAAGACCCGGTGCCATATTCCTCGCCACCAATCACCACCGTGGGCGTGCCCGCCTTCTGGTAGGCCATCGCGGCATCATAGATAAATGTTTTCTCGCCGGAAGGCTGCATGAGCGTAAGCCCGCCTTCTTCGCGGCTGCCATCGGCCTTGGGCGGCAGCATGAGGTTCTTAATGCGCACGTTGGCAAAGGTGCCGCGCACCATGACATCGTGGTTGCCGCGCCGAGAGCCGTAGCTGTTGAAGTCGGCCTTGACCACGCCGTTGTCCACCAGATACTTACCCCCAGGAGAAACTTCTTTAATAGAGCCCGCGGGCGAGATATGGTCTGTCGTCACCGAGTCGCCGAGAATGGCAAGCACCCGCGCACCCGTAATACTTCCCGTGGCCGACGGCGACATCGAGAAGCCATCAAAGAAGGGTGGCCGGGCAATATAGGTGGACTTTGGCCAGTCGTAGACCTGGCCTGCAGTACCCTTAATGTTGTTCCAAAGGTGATGGTCTTTGGTAAGGTCGCCATACAGACGCTGGAAGGTCTGCGGGTCACGGGCATGGCCCATGACGGCCGCCACCTCGTGGCTGGTGGGCCAGATGTCTTTTAGGTACACCGGGCCATCCTTGCCCTGTCCGAGCGGCTCGGTATTAAGGTCTTTCTGCACAGACCCGGCAATAGCGTAGGCCACTACCAACGGGGGTGAGGCCAGGTAGTTGGCACGCAGATTGGGGTGAATACGCGCCTCAAAGTTACGGTTACCCGAGAGCACCGCCGCACAGACCAGGTCTTCCTTCACAATGGCATCGTTAAACTCTGGGGTCAGGTCGCCCGCGTTTCCAATACAGGTGGTACAGCCATAGGCCGCCACGCTAAACCCAAGCTGCTCGAGATAGGGCAGCAGGCCTGCCTTGGTGAGGTACTCGGTGACCACGCGGCTTCCGGGTGCCAGCGAAGTCTTTATGCGCTTATTAACGGTAAGCCCCTTCTCTACCGCCTTTTTCGCGAGCAGGCCTGCGGCCAGCAGCACGCCAGGGTTCGAGGTATTGGTGCAAGAGGTAATCGCAGCAATAAGCACATCGCCATGGCCCAGGTCGGTGCTGCCCGCCTTCACCCGCTTGGTAAGCTCTGCCGCAGGCTTGGCAAAGCCGTTTTCGGCCACTGGCTTGCTAAAGAGCTCAGCAAAGGTGTTTTTCATCGCGATCAGTTCTATGCGGTCTTGCGGGCGCTTCGGGCCAGCCAGCGAGGGCTTGATGGCCGAGAGGTCGAGCGAGAGCACCTTGGTGTAGTCGATCTGGCCTTGGCGGGGAATACCGAACAGGTTCTGTGCCTTGAAGTAGGCCTCAAAGGCCTCTACCTCTGCCGCAGTGCGACCGGTGGCCTTCATGAAGTCAACCGTGACCGCATCCACCGGGAAGAAGCCCATGGTGGCGCCATACTCGGGCGCCATGTTCGCGATGGTGGCGCGGTCGGGCAGCGAGAGCGTCTCGGTGCCTTCGCCAAAAAACTCCACAAACTTGCCCACCACTTTTTCTTTGCGCAGCATCTCGGTAATAGTGAGCACGAGATCTGTCGCGGTGGTGCCCTCAGGCAGCTTGCCGGTGAGATTCACGCCAATCACATCGGGGGTGAGGAAGTAGAGCGGCTGTCCCAGCATAGCGGCCTCAGCCTCAATACCACCCACGCCCCAGCCCACCACGCCAATGCCATTAATCATGGTGGTGTGGCTGTCGGTACCGACAAGCGTGTCGGGGTAACTGATGTTGTTCTTGGTATGAATGCCGCGTGCCAGGTACTCCAGATTCACCTGGTGCACGATGCCAATGCCGGGGGGCACCACCTTAAAGGTGTCAAAGGCCTGCATGCCCCACTTCATAAACTGATAACGCTCTTCGTTGCGCTGAAACTCGAGCTTCATGTTCAGATCAAGCGCATCTTTGGTGCCGTAGTGGTCAATCATTACCGAGTGGTCGACCACCAGATCGACCGGTACCAGGGGCTCGATGAGCTTGGGGTTCTTGCCCATGCTGTGGGCCACATTGCGCATGGCCGCAAGGTCTGCCAGCAAGGGCACACCGGTAAAGTCTTGCAGAACCACACGCGCCAGTACAAACGGAATCTCATCGACACGCTCTGCAGTGGGCTTCCAGTTGGCCAACTGGCGCACATGGTCTTCGGTTACCTTCTTGCCGTCGCAGTTGCGCAGCACCGACTCGAGCACGATGCGAATCGATACCGGAAGCCTGGATACGGGGCCAACACCCGCCTTCTCAAGGGCCGGCAGGCTATAAAACTTATGGCTTGCGCCAGAACTGGTCTTGTAGTCTTGAAACGTGTTGTGCAGGTTGTGTGACATGGTGACGGCTCCCTTGGTCATATAAAAATTTTGTGTACTCAAAAAAATGCGGCCTCAGCGGCCTGAGGAATGGGGCGGTGCATCGCCCGCGCCTTTTTCAATAGTGTCCAAAAATACCGGTAACTCGCGCGGTCGTGCAGCTTGCCGCCAAAGGCAATCGGCCCCCACTGGCTGGCCTGCGCATGAAGCAGCAAGGCAGCCGCGGCCTCTACCTCATCGCCACTCGGGGCAAACGACTCGACAATCGGGCCCACCTGGCTGGGGTGAATACTCCACATGCGCAGAAAACCGATGGCGCGTGCCTGCTGGGCATCGGCGCGGGTCTGGTCAGAATCGGCAAAGTTCACAGTGGGATTGTGCGTGGGAATCTTTCCGGCTGCATGACAGGCCGCGAGAATTTCGACTTTGGCCCTGCGCAGCAGCGGGTGATCAAACTGGCCAGGGCTGTGCATGGCCTCGGCCGATATCGCCCCATGATGCGCGCTGGTGAAGTCCATCTGGCCAAACGACAGAAAACGCACCTCGGGCAGCGCGGCAAGCCCAAAGGCCTCGCGTACCGCGCCATGGGTTTCCACCAGAAGCTGCACGGGGGGCAGGCGCTTACCGGCTGCTGCAAAGGTCTGCGCCGCATGGGCAATGGCCGCGGTGGCATCTGCCACCCCTTCTGTTTTGGGAATGGTGAGGTAGGCCAGCGGCACACGAAGCGCGTGGGCGAGCACATGTAGATCGTCTGCAAAGGCCGGGTGCTCGCGCGGATGCACCCGGCAGCCAATCGCGTGGCGCTGCCCAGACCCATGGATCGATTCACCGCCATTGGCCGACACAGACCCGCCCTGGTCTGTGTCCCACTGGTTAAGAAAGGCCACCAGGGCGCGCACCGCATCGGCCTCGGCCCCGGCAGGCGCCCCGTCTTCAAGGTCCATCGTGACATCAAAGTCGCAGCCCCGCGAGGCTTGCAGGGCAAGGGCCTTGGCAAGCTTGCGGGCATCGCCCGCGTAATGCTCGCAGGCCGCCACGAGGGCGTCACTGCCGCCCGTTGCCGCCAAGACCTCCTCCGGGTGAAGGCCTGCCATGGTGTCTGCGCTGAGAACGGGGATAGAAGGCCTAGCCCAGCAGATGCTTTACGCCGTCCTGTTCTTCGAGCAGCTCGTTTAAGGTGTGGGTCATGCGCTCACGCGAGAAGGCATCGATCTCCAGCCCTTGCACCACGCTGTATTCGCCATTGGCACAGGTCACCGGAAAACCGTACATCACATCTTTGGGTATCTCATAGTCGCCGTTAGAGGCAATTCCCATGGTGACCCAACGCCCTGCAGTGCCAAGCACCCAGTCGCGCATATGGTCAATCGCCGCATTGGCCGCAGAGGCGGCCGAGGACAAGCCCCGTGCCTCAATAATCGCCGCCCCCCGCTTACCTACGGTAGGAAGGAAGGTGTTGCGGTTCCATTCCTCATCATTAATCATGGACTTCACAGGCTGGCCGGCAATGGTCGCAAACCGGTAGTCGGCGTACATGGTGGGCGAATGGTTGCCCCAGACGCAGAGCTTTTCGATCTGAGAGACGGGCTTACCGGTCTTAGCCGCAATCTGCGAGGCGGCGCGGTTATGGTCAAGCCGTAACATGGCCGTAAAGTTTTTGCGGGGCAGGTCGGGGGCAGATTTCATGGCAATGTAGGCATTGGTGTTGGCGGGGTTTCCCACCACCAAGACCCGCACGTTGCGCGAGGCGGCCGCGTTAAGCGCCTTACCCTGGGCAGTAAAGATCTGGGCATTGGCCGAGAGCAGGTCTTTGCGCTCCATACCGGGGCCACGAGGCCGGGCACCTACCAACAGGGCAATGTCGGTATCCTTGAAAGCAGTGTTGGGGTCGCTATGGGCAGACATTCCGGTAAGAAGCGGGAACGCACAGTCTTCTAGCTCCATCATCACCCCTTTGAGCCCCTTTTGTGCCTTTTCGTCTGGGATCTCCAGCAATTGAAGAATTACCGGCTGGTCTTTGCCGAGCATCTCGCCACTGGCGATTCTGAAAAGAAGGCTGTAGCCAATCTGGCCTGCAGCACCAGTAACCGACACGCGCATGGGGGATTTCTGCGACATAAGGAGCTCCTTATTGCTTCAAGTAAGAGAAATGGAAAGAATTTGAACGAGGCTGCAGTTTAGGGTTCACCCTAGGCGGTGTCAAAGGCTGGGCTCTATAATACGGAGATAAAAAAAAACTTCAGGGAGTAGAAATGTCTGAATTGCCGCGAAAACCGCGCCCGCAGTTTCGCAATATCCATGTCAGCCAGATTCTTAGCTATCGGCTGCCGATTGCTGGGGTCATGTCTATTCTGCACCGCATCAGCGGGGCGGGAATGTTTCTGCTTCTGCCAGTCATCGTCTGGCTCTTCGACCTGAGCCTTACCTCGGAGCTCAGTTACGCCACCCTTATGGAGCTAACCGACCTGGTATTGGTCAAGCTCATTCTCTGCGGTCTTGCCTGGGCCTTTATCCACCATTTTTTTGGGGGCGTGCGGCACCTCATCAGCGACCTGCATCTCGGCATCACCAAAGAATCCAGCCCTCAGATTGCGACGATCTTTATGGGTCTTAGTCTCGTGGTCTCGCTTCTGGCCTGGCTTGCGATTTTTGGAGTGCTCTAAATGTCAGAACCTCGTATCGGTCAAAAGCGGCTCGTTGTGGGCGCGCATTACGGGCTTCGCGACTGGCTGTCGCAGCGTATTACAGCGGTCATACTGGGCAGTTACAGTGTCATCCTGGTGGTTTCGGCGCTGTTGGCGCCCGAGCCGGGCTACTACGGCTGGTCGGGCTTGTTTGCCCAGACCTGGATGAAGGTCTTCACCCTGCTGGCGTTCTTGGCATTTTTCTATCATGCCTGGGTGGGCGTGCGTGACATCTGGATGGACTATGTCAAGCCCCTGGGGCTGCGGCTTGCGCTACAGGCCTTCACTATCGTCTGGCTGTTGGGATGCGCCATCTGGGCGATCGATGTGCTTTGGAGGGTGTAAAAAATGGCTGAGATTCAAATGCACCAAACCCGTAACCTGCCGCGTCGCCGGTTCGACGCGGTAATTGTTGGGGCCGGTGGATCAGGCATGCGCTGCTCGCTGCAACTGGCAGAGGCAGGGCTTAATGTGGCGGTTCTCTCCAAGGTGTTTCCCACGCGGTCACACACCGTAGCGGCCCAGGGCGGTATTGGCGCGTCGCTGGGCAACATGAGCGAGGACAACTGGTACTGGCACATGTTTGACACTGTAAAAGGGTCTGACTACCTCGGTGACCAAGACGCCATTGAGTTTATGTGCCGCGAGGCACCCAAGGTGGTCTATGAGCTTGAGCACTTTGGCATGCCGTTTGACCGCAACCCCGACGGCACCATCTATCAGCGGCCGTTTGGCGGGCACACCGCCAACCTGGGCGAAAAGCCCGTGCAGCGGGCCTGTGCGGCCGCCGACCGCACCGGCCATGCGCTCTTGCACACCCTCTATCAGCGCAATGTCCGGGCCCGCACGCAGTTCTTTGTGGAATGGATGGCCCTTGACATTATTCGTGATAGCGAAGGTGCCTGTGTCGGGGTGGTTGCGCTCGAAATGGAGACCGGCGAGGTCATGGTGCTTGAGGCTAAGGTCACGGTCTTTGCCACCGGCGGGGCCGGCCGTATCTGGGCCGCCTCTACCAATGCCTTTATCAATACCGGCGATGGCATGGGCATGGCCGCCCGTGCGGGCATTCCGCTCGAAGACATGGAGTTCTGGCAGTTCCACCCCACGGGCGTCGCGGGCGCGGGCGTGCTGATTACCGAAGGCGTGCGCGGAGAGGGCGGCATTCTGCTCAACTGCAATGGCGAGCGGTTTATGGAGCGCTATGCCCCAACTCTTAAAGACCTGGCACCGCGCGACTTTGTCTCGCGGTCGATGGACCAGGAAATTAAAGAGGGCCGTGGCTGTGGCCCGAACAAAGACCATGTGCTGCTCAAGCTCGACCACCTGGGCGCAGACAAGATTCTGAAAAAACTGCCGTCCATTCGCGAGATCGCCCTAAAGTTTGCAAACGTCGATCCCATTAAAGAACCCATTCCGGTCGTGCCCACCATTCACTACCAGATGGGCGGCATTCCCACCAACATCCATGGCCAGGTGGTGGCACCCAAGAATGGCAACCCCAACGAGATCGTGGATGGGCTCTATGCCATTGGCGAATGCGCCTGTGTGTCGGTGCACGGGGCCAACCGTCTGGGCACCAATTCGCTGCTCGACCTGGTGGTCTTTGGCCGTGCCGCGGGCAACCATATCGTGGGCCGTAAGCTGCGCGATGACTCGCACCGCAGCTTTCCAGAGCATGGGGCCGACCCAACCCTGGAGCGCCTCGCCCATATCAACCAGTCCACCTCAGGCGAGCGGGTGCAAGACATTGCCGGCGATATCCGCCAGACCATGCAGACCTACTGCGGCGTGTTTCGTACCTCGGCATTGCTGACCGAAGGCAAAGAAAAGATCCTGTTGCTTGCCGACCGGGCCCAGCATATCCATGTAAAGGACAAGTCGCAGGTCTTTAACACAGCGCGTATTGAGGCCTTGGAGCTTGCCAACCTTGTCGAGACAGCAAAGGCCACGATCGTGTCTGCCGAGGCCCGCACCGAAAGCCGCGGCGCACACGCCCACAGCGACTTCCCCGAGCGTAACGACGCCGAATGGATGCGGCATTCGCTATGGTACTCCGAGGGCAATCGTCTGGACTTCAAGCCGGTAAACCTCAAGCCGCTCACCGTCGAAACCTTCCAGCCTAAGAAACGTACTTTCTAACGCGTTCCGCTATTTCCGACAGACCCACTGCCGAAAAGGACAAACAGGTATGACCACCGCCACGCGCACGGTTCGATTCTCGATCTACCGTTACGATCCTGATGTTGATGCCAAACCTCGCATGCAAGACCTTACCGTGGAGCTGCAGCCCACCGACAAGATGCTCTTAGATGCGCTCATGCGTATCAAGTCAGACTTCGACGACTCGCTGTCGTTTCGCCGGTCCTGTCGTGAGGGGGTCTGTGGCAGCGATGCCATGAACATCAATGGCAAAAATGGGCTGGCCTGTACCACCAACCTGCGTGAGCTTAAAGAGCCGATTGTCTTAAAGCCTCTTCCAGGGCTTCCGGTGGTCCGCGACCTGATTGTCGACATGACCCAGTTCTTTAAGCAGTACCACTCGATCAAGCCGTTTCTTATTAACGAAACACCGCCGCCCGAAAAGGAGCGTCTGCAGAGCCCCGAGGAGCGCGAAGAGCTCGATGGCCTCTACGAGTGCATTCTCTGCGCTTGTTGCTCCACCAGTTGCCCCTCTTTCTGGTGGAATCCAGACAAGTTTGTCGGTCCGGCGGGCCTCTTGCAGGCCTATCGGTTTATCGCCGATAGCCGTGACCAGGCTACCAGTGAGCGTCTAGATAACCTTGAAGACCCCTATAGGCTCTTCCGCTGTCACACCATCATGAACTGCGTGGATGTCTGCCCGAAAGGTCTTAACCCCACCAAGGCCATCGGTAAGATTAAAGAGTTGATGGTCCGTCGCACCGTCTAGGTGCGAAGCGCGAACAGCAACCGCGAGCTATTTGGTAACGCTTATGCTGCCACAGTCCAGCGAAGCGGCTTTCTCAGGGGGGCCAGCTTCTGTGAGCGGCGGTGGGTCAGACCCCGTGCCGCCCGACTGGGTGCGCCGCATTCAGTGGCGCGCGCGGCGCGGGCTTCTCGAAAACGATCTTTTGCTGACGCGCTTTTTCACGCGTAAAGGCGATTTTTTTACGCGAGACGACCATGATGGTCTAGCCGAGATCCTCGAACTCACTGACAATGACCTTTTAGATTTGTTGGTGGGTCGCCGGCCTGCGCACGAACTGCTCTCCAGCCCGCAGGCACAGCGCGTACTCAACGAGATCCGGGCGGCATAGCGCGGCCCCAGGCCCGCGCTCAGGCAGCATCACTATAAAACTACTTAAGGGAAGGGCGCTATGACTACAGAGCACAAGGCCACAATGAGCTTTAGCGATGGCACGCCATCGGTGGAGTTTCCAATCCTCACGGGAACCATCGGCCCCGACGTCATTGATATCCGTAAGCTCTATGGGCAGGCGGGCAAGTTCACCTACGACACGGGTTTTTTGTCTACCGCCTCGTGTAACTCCAGCATCACCTACATTGATGGCGACAAAGGCCAGCTCTTGTATCGTGGCTATCCCATTGAGCAGCTGGCCGTGCACTGTGACTTTCTTGAAACCTGCTACCTCATCTACTACGGCGAGCTTCCCACGCCTGCGCAGTACCAAGACTTTCAGTCGCTGGTAATGCACCACACCATGGTGCACGAACAGATGCAGTTTGCCGTGCGGGGGTTTCGCCGCGACTCGCACCCCATGGCAATTCTGGCCAGCCTCAGCGGCAGTATGGCAGCGTTCTACCCCGATAGCCTCGATATCAATTCGCCCGAGCAGCAAGACATTTCTTTTGTGCGGCTGATCGCCAAGATGCCCACGCTGGCTGCCATGGCCTACAAGTACTCGATTGGCCAGCCCTATATGTATCCGCAGAACCACCTGTCGTATGCGGGCAACTTCATGCACATGATGTTTGCCACGCCCTGCGAGAAGTACGAGCCCAATCCCGTGCTTGAGCGTGCCCTTGACCGCATTCTTATTCTGCATGCAGACCACGAGCAGAATGCCTCCACCTCTACGGTGCGGCTCTGCGGCTCATCGGGCACCAGCCCCTTCTCCGCCATTGCGGCTGGAGTAGCCTGCCTCTGGGGCCCAGCCCACGGTGGCGCCAACCAGGCCTGCCTCGAGATGCTTGAAGAAATTCAGGCCAATGGGGGCCTGGAAAAAGTGGGCGAGTTTATGGAACGGGTAAAAGACAAAAACTCTGGCGCACGGCTCATGGGCTTTGGCCACCGCGTGTACAAGAACTTCGACCCACGGGCCAAGCTGATGCAGGAAACCTGTCGCGAAGTGCTGGCAGAACTGGGCCTGGAGAACGATCCACTCTTTAAGCTTGCCATGGCACTAGAGAAAATCGCGCTGGAAGACGACTATTTTGTGCAGCGTAAGCTCTATCCCAATGTCGACTTCTATTCGGGCATCGTGCAAAGGGCCCTGGGCATCCCAGTCAACATGTTTACCTGTATCTTTGCCGTGGCCCGCACCATAGGCTGGGTATCGCAGTGGAAGGAAATGATCGTAGATCCGGAGTACAAAATTGGCCGCCCGCGCCAGTTGTATACCGGGCTCACCGAGCGGCCAGTAAAACCATTAGAGTCGCGATAAGTTTTTGTTTGGGGGAGGGGCTTTCTAGGCCCCTTTGTTCATTGGAGGAGGGGGTAGGGGACTTTTAACAGTTGCAATCTGTGACGGTGACATCGTTACCCAGCAGAGGGGTTCCCCGCATCGTTTCAGGCCATAGGCTAAGAAAGGTGAAGCAATCATGATGAAGAGCTTTCAGCTCAATTCGTATCTCTTTGGGGCCAACGCGCCCTACGTCGAGGAGCTCTACGAGATGTACCTCGACAACCCAGGGTCGGTTACCGACAACTGGCGTCGTTATTTTGATCAGCTGCAAAATGTTCCTGCAACCAATGGCGACGCGGACACCCGAGACCTACCGCATGCGCCGGTTATCGAGTCGTTTGCCCAACGGGCCAAGCACAACCAGTTTCTGCCGCGTGTTGCCGAGCGTGACCTCTCGGTTGCCCGCAAACAGATTCACGTCCAGAGTCTGATCGCGGCCTATCGTTACCTGGGCAACCAGTGGGCAGATCTCGATCCTCTAAAGCTGCGCGAGCGGCCGGCGATTCCTGAGCTCGAGCATGCCTTCTACGACTTTTCCGAGTCCGACCTCGACACGCCCTTTCGGGCGGACAACCTGTATTTTGGCCAGGAGCAGATGAGCCTGCGCGATATTATTCAGGCCCTTAAAGATACCTACTGCAGCAAGATCGGTGCTGAGTTTATGTACGTCTCTGATCCGGCCGAAAAGCGCTGGATTCAGGAGAAGCTGGAATCAAGCCGCACCAACCCGCACTTTTCGGCTGACAAAAAGGTCAGCATCCTCAAGCAGGTAACCGCCGCAGAAGGCCTGGAGCGATACCTGCACACCAAGTATGTTGGCCAGAAGCGGTTCTCGCTTGAAGGCGGCGAGTCGTTCATCGCCGCCATGGACGAACTCATCGAAGCCTCTGGCGCCCGTGGCGTTGAAGAGATCGTGGTTGGCATGGCCCACCGCGGCCGGCTCAATGTGCTGGTAAACACCCTGGGCAAAATGCCCAAAGACCTGTTTGCCGAGTTTGAGGGCAAGCATGCCGAAGACCTGCCTGCCGGCGATGTGAAGTATCACCAGGGATTCTCCAGCGATGTGTCCACATCGGGCGGCCCAGTGCACCTGTCGCTGTCCTTTAACCCGTCGCACCTAGAGATCGTAAACCCCGTGGTTACCGGCTCTGTGCGGTCGCGGCAAGACCGTCGCGGACACAACTCGGGGGAGAAGATCCTACCCGTTCTGGTGCATGGCGATGCCGCATTTGCAGGCCAGGGGGTGGTGATGGAGACGCTCAACATGGCCCAGACCCGAGGCTATGGCGTGGGCGGCACCATGCACATCGTGATTAATAACCAGATTGGCTTTACCACCTCAGATCCTCGCGACACACGGTCAACCCTGTACTGCTCTGATGTGGTGAAGATGATCGAGGCGCCGGTGTTTCACGTGAATGGCGATGACCCCGAGGCGGTGGTGTTCGTTACCAACCTTGCGGTGGAATACCGCACCCGGTTCAAAAAAGATGTGGTGATCGACATCATCTGTTTCCGCAAGCTGGGCCACAACGAGCAAGATACGCCATCGCTTACCCAGCCCATGATGTATCGCGCCGTAGGCGCCCATCCTGGTACCCGCAAGCTCTATGCAGACCGTCTTGAGGCGCAGGGCGTGATCGCCCCAGGCGAGGGCGATGCCCTGGTAAAGGCCTTCCGGGCTGCAATGGACGAGGGCAGCGGCACCCGCGAACCGGTGCTCACCAACTACAAGAGCAAGTTCTCGGTCGACTGGGCACCGTTCCTTAACAAAAAATGGACCGATGATGCCGACACGGGGCTTCCGCTCTCCGAGCTGCAGCGCCTCTCCGAGCGCGTGACCACCGTGCCCCAGGGCTTTAATGTCCACCCCTTGGTAGAAAAGGTGCTCAACGATCGCCGCGCCATGGGCAGAGGCGAGCTCAATGTCGACTGGGGCATGGGCGAACACCTTGCCTATGCCTCGCTGGTATCCAGCGGCTATGCCATTCGGCTCAGTGGCCAGGACTGCGGCCGGGGTACCTTTACCCACCGCCATGCCGTGCTGCACGACCAGAAGCGTGAGCGTTACGACTCGGGCACCTATATTCCCTTGCAGAACGTGTCGCCTGAGCAGGCCAACTTTACGGTGATCGACTCGGTGCTGTCTGAAGAGGCCGTGCTGGGGTTTGAGTACGGCTACTCCACCGCAGAGCCCAACGCCCTTGTTATCTGGGAGGCCCAGTTTGGCGACTTCGCCAACGGCGCCCAGGTGGTGATTGATCAGTTTATTGCCTCAGGCGAGGTGAAGTGGGGCCGCCAAAGTGGCCTCACGCTGCTACTGCCCCATGGTCATGAGGGCCAGGGGCCGGAGCATTCCTCGGCCCGACCAGAGCGGTTCTTGCAGCTCTGCGCCGACATGAACATGCAGCTCTGCCAGCCCACCACCGGCGCCCAGATCTTCCACCTTCTGCGGCGGCAGATGATTCGGGCTTTCCGCAAGCCACTGGTAGTCTTCACACCGAAGTCGCTGCTGCGAAACAAGGATGCCAGTTCGCCCTTAGACCAGCTGGTGCATGGCCGATTCCAGACCGTCATTGGCGAGGTGGACCCCACCATTCAGGCCAAGAAGATCAAGCGCATGATGGTCTGCTCCGGCAAGGTCTATTACGACCTGGTAACCCAGCGCCGAGAGCGCGACCGCGACGATGTGGCAATCGTACGGGTGGAGCAGATCTATCCCTTTCCGCACAAGCAGTTTGGAAATGAGATTCGCAAGTACCCCAACCTCACCGAGATTGTCTGGGTGCAAGACGAGCCTCAGAACCAGGGCTTCTGGTTCCAGGCCCAGCACTATCTGCGCGAGCACATGACCGACGGCATGAAGCTGGGCTATGCCGGGCGTCCCGCCCTGGCCGCACCTGCCTCTGGCTATTACGAGGTCTTTGTGAAGCGCCAGAAAGATCTGCTCGATGCGGCCTTTGCGCGACTGAAAAACGCCCAGATTATCTAGACCCTAGTCACCAATCCCATTTCCTTATTCCAAACACATTTCAAGACAGACTGAGAGACATATCAAAATGGCTATTCATGAGGTAAAGGTTCCACAGTTATCGGAGTCCGTGGCAGAGGCCACCCTGTTGCAGTGGAAGAAAAAACCCGGCGAGGCGGTTACGCAAGACGAGACGCTCATCGAAATCGAAACCGACAAGGTGGTGCTTGAGGTACCCGCGCCTGCCAGTGGGGTTCTGACAGAGCTGCTCAGAGACGATGGCGGCAGTGTGGTGTCCAACGAGGTGATCGCCAAGATCGACACCGAGGCCAAGGCGGGTGCGGTATCGGCTGCGGCGGCCCCTGCTTCGGCGCCTGCGGCAACACAGGCGGCCTCGTCCGGTGCTTCGGCCGGCGTTGCCATGCCCGCTGCGGCTAAGCTCATGGCCGAGACCGGCGTGTCGGTATCGCAAGGTACCGGCAAAGACGGACGCATTACCAAAGGCGATGTGCTGGCAGCCGCCACCAAAGGGAGTGCCCCTGCTCCAGCCCCTGCGTCTGTTTCTGTGCCCAAGCCTGCGGCTATACCCACCCCCTCGATGGGCACAAGCCTTCCACCGGTAGCGGCCAGCTTCGGCCCCGATGCCATGCTCGAAGGACGCCCAGAGCAGCGGGTGCCGATGAGCCGACTGCGGGCCCGGGTGGCAGAACGTCTGCTGCAGTCGCAGTCCACCAATGCCATTCTGACCACCTTCAACGAGGTGAACATGGCGCCGGTGATGACCCTGCGCAAGCAGTATGTCGACCGGTTTGAAAAAGAACACGGCGTGAAGCTGGGCTTCATGTCCTTTTTTGTGAAAGCGGCGGTGGCGGCGCTCAAGAAATACCCCGTGCTTAATGCCTCGGTGGATGGCAATGACA
>VGHK01000023.1 GCA_016868305.1 Betaproteobacteria bacterium
TAAAGCCTTTGCACAGGGTGTATCTTTCGGCCATCACCCGACTACTGGTTGACCTACCCGCCACAGCCCACGGTCAGGCGGCATCTGATGCCCGATAACAGATAACAGATAACAGATACCCGATGACTGATAACCGCTAACGCCCAGACCCTCTAAACATAATTCTTCACGGAGCAAGCCCATGATCACCCTGTATACCTGGCCTACGCCCAATGGCAAAAAGATCTCGATTCTGCTTGAGGAACTCAAGCTGCCCTACAAGGCTGTGCCCATTGATATCGGTGCAGGAGATCAGTTTGCGCCTGACTTTCTCAAGATTAGCCCGAACAATAAAATCCCTGCGCTTTTTGACTCAGAAGGGCCCGATGGCAAACCGATTTCTATTTTCGAGTCTGGCGCCATCATGATCTACCTTGCAGGCAAGACCGGAAGGTTCCTGCCCAAGACCGACCGCGAACGCTACGATGTGCTGCAGTGGCTGATGTTTCAAATGGGCGGCCTCGGCCCTATGCTCGGGCAGGCGCATCACTTTCGGCTCTATGCGCCTGAGTCAATTCAATATGCTATCGACCGTTACACCAAAGAGGCGCATCGGCTCTATGGGGTGCTTGATAAGGCACTGGAGAAAACGGGCTATCTTGCGGCCGGGCAGTACACCATTGCCGACATGGCCTGCTGGCCCTGGGTGGGCTCGCACAACAACCATGGGGTTGCACTTGACCAATACCCCAATGTGCTGCGCTGGTTTAACAAGATTGCCGAGCGGCCAGCGGTGAAAAAAGGCAGCGCGCTTTTCGCTGACCTGCGCAAACCCATTACCGATGAGAAGGCCAAGGCGCGTCTCTACGGGTATTCGATTCCAAAATAAGAGACCGCATACGCCCCAGGCAGCAGCCCAGGAACCCGCGCTATTGCGCCTTTACAGACCCTGAGCTTACAGGCCTTGCTATTGCAGACGGTCTTTTTTTCGCGTGGCAGACAAAGGCAGGGGCACCACGGCAATACCCTCTTCAAGCAGGGCACTAGCCTCCTGGGCGGTGGCCTCGCCAACAATCGGCCGCTCGGGCACCTCTTGATAATGCATACGACGGGCCTCTTCGGGAAAATCTTTTCCGACATAATCGGCCTTCTCGGCCAGACTCTGCGCCATGGCAATGATCTTGGACCGCAGGGCAATCTGCTCCTGGGTAAGGGTACTTGCCACCGCAGGCTTTGCGGGCGCCTCAGCATGCTGAGCAGGTACCGCCTGCAGCCCCAGGGCCACATGCGGCGCCGTGGGCATACGTCGTACCGTTGGGCTTTCGCAGAACGGGCACTGCAAAAGACCCTGCGCCTGCTGGGTATCGCATGCCGCAAGCGAGCCGAACCATCCCTCAAAGCGATGGCCGCAGTCGCACTCTAAGTTGAATACTTTCATGAATGTTTTGTCTCAGTACCCCCGCATTGTAAGCGCCCAAGAGGTTCTGCGCTCTGTATCTGCATTCGATACGATTGTTGACACGCGTACCCCGCCAGAGTTCGCGGAAGACCACATTCCCGGTGCGATCTGTCTGCCAGTGCTCAATACCGAGGAACGGGCAGAGATCGGCACCCTCTATAAAGAAGATGCCTTTCGGGCCAAGCGCAGGGGCGCGGCGCTGGTGGCGCGCAATATCGCCGAGCATCTAGTCAATACCCTTGCAGACAAGCCGCGCGACTGGCTGCCCCTAGTCTACTGCTGGCGGGGGGGCAATCGTAGCGGTGCCATGGCCACGATCTTTGCCAAGATCGGCTGGCGTGTCGCTCTGCTAGAGGGAGGCTATCGTGCCTATCGGCGCGAGGTAATCGGCGCCATTCGCGAGTGCGTAGCGGCAGTCCGGTTTGTCGTGGTCTGCGGCGTTACTGGCTCTGGTAAGACCCGGTTTTTGTCGGCGCTTGCGCGTCAAGGACACCAGGTGCTCGATCTTGAGGCCCTGGCTTTGCATAAAGGGTCCCTGCTTGGGTTTCATCCCGATGCGCCGCAGCCCAGCCAGAAGTATTTCGAATCCTTACTCCTGCAGGCACTGCAGGGCTATGCCACCGACAGGCCTGTGTATGTGGAATCAGAGAGCCGCAAAATCGGCCAGGTGCAGCTGCCTGAGGCCCTCATTCTAGCCATGCGGGCAAGCCCTTGTATCTCGCTGGCGCTCTCGCTAGAAGACCGCGTGGGGCTGCTCTGCGAGGAATACCAGCACTTTTTTGAATCGCCTGAGGCCCTGAAGGCCCAGATTCAAAAGCTTGTGCCCATGCATGGTCATGCGGTCTGTGATACCTGGTGCGCACTAATCGACCAGCGGCAATGGCAGTCGTTCGTGGAGGCGCTCTTGGTGCAGCACTACGACCCGAGCTACCAGCGGTCCCTGCTAAAAAATTATCCAGGCGTGGCCCAAGGAAGGCTAGTGCAGCTCTCGGGCTTTCAACCCGAGGACTATGACTCGGTTGCAGCGAGCTTTTCGGGGTAACGCTCCACCTTAAATCGCTTCTCCTGTTCGCGCAGCCAGTTGGACCAGGAGGTCTCGGCAGTGACCCGTTCCATGCCAGTAAAGAGTTCTCCGAGCCTAGCACGAATGCGGGGCGCATCTTCGGCCGCGATACTGGTGGTGGTCCAGACAAACGCCAGGCTTCCTTCGCCAGGGCCCAGATCGATTACCGAGGGCTTTAGCCGGGTGAGGCCCGCAGAGAATACCTGCCGTGCAACATCTCGCTGGCTGTTGGGGTTGGTGAAGTCCAGTACCTTGATGAGACCCTCGAGATTGTCTCGCGAGATGTCGAGGCGCTTGAGCCCCATGGCCCCAAGACTGGTGCGCTGGGCCACAAGCTCTGACGACTGCGACAGGGCCTGCTGCATCTGGGCAGCCCGCTGATCGGCCTGGTCGCGTGCCAGCTGCGCTGACTTCACCCGGGCCAGCTCTGCCCGTATCTGCGGCGTTACCTGGGCAAGCGACAAAGGCTCACTGGCATAGTGCTTGTCTACCCGGGCACTTACCATAAGCCCGGGCCGTACCTCGATGGCCTCTGTGTTTCTGCCATCGGTGAGCACGTCAGGGGAGAACACCGCCTGTCGCAGGGGCCCATGGTTGAGCGCTAAGGCAGCCTCTGGGCTGGCAGAAGCCGTGCCCGCCACGTTATAGGGGCCGGACCGGGTAACCCCTGTAAACGAAACCACCGAGAGCCCGAGCCGCTGCGCGGCAGGCTGCAGGGTGTCGCTCTGCTCATAGACCAGATTGGAGAATGTCTCAGCCTTTTCGCTGTCAGGCTTAACAAGAATGAGCAGAGAGAGGTCTACCCTTTCGTCGGTGCGGTAGTCGGCCTGGCGCGCCTCAAAGTAGCTCTTTATCTCGTCATCAGAGGGCTGGGCATTAGCAAGTTGCGCCTGGGCAGAGAGCCGCACGACCCAGATCTCGCGCAGTTCGGTCTCCGACTGGGACAGGCGTCTGGCAAGACGTCGCGAAACAATCTCTGTCTGGCCAATGGCGCTGGGATACTTTTCGGTGAGCAGGTCTGACCGCAGTCCCGCCTCAAAACCCGCGGAGGTGAGACCACGGGCCGCAAGGAACTGCTTGGCAAGCTCAAGATCGAAGCGGCCATCGGTCTGAAACTGCGGCACCTGCGCGATCATGGCGGCGATCTGAGAATCCGGAATCACCAGCCCTGCCTTGCGTGCTGCGGCTAGCGTAACCTCCCGGCCCACGAGTTCGTCAAGAGACTCCACCCGACTCGCCGGTGTATCGAAGGCCGAGAATGGCACCTTCCCCCCGAACTGCGAGACCATGGCCTCCACCGACCGACGATGGGTTTCCTGCCATACGGGCGTAGTGATCTCTCGGCCATCAACTACCGCCAGGGTGGAAGCGCCAGACCGCGGTGATACCAAGTCCCAGGCCCCGACAATCACGAACGAGGGCACGATAAAAATCAGGAGAACGACCTGCATGATGCGCCGGTGTCGGCGAATAGTATCGAGCATAGCGTGCGGTCTGGATCAGGAAAGCTACGAAGGCAAATTAGCAAGAGGGGAGAAAAATGGCGGAGCGGACGGGACTCGAACCCGCGACCCCCGGCGTGACAGGCCGGTATTCTAACCGACTGAACTACCGCTCCGCGCTACGAAACCGAGATTATACAACGCCCACACGTCTGTCTCCTCGCTGCATAACACGAGACCTGACTCACTACTGCCGGGGGGATTACCTAGGAAAGATGGTGGTGGGTGCTGAGAGGTTCGAACTCCCGACCTACGCCTTGTAAGGGCGCCGCTCTACCAGCTGAGCTAAGCACCCATCTTTTTTGAGCGCGCTAGTTTAATGCGTCTTTTAGGGCCTTGCCAGGACGAAACTTGGGAAGCTTGGCAGCCTTGATCTTAATGGCCTCGCCAGTGCGGGGATTGCGGCCGGCGCGGGCAGCGCGCTTTGATACAGCAAAGGTGCCAAAGCCCACCAGAGTAACAGCGCCACCTTTTTTCAGGGTTCCGCGAACACCGGCAAGAAATGCATCTAGCGCCCGGCCTGCGGCCGCCTTGGAGATGTCTGCCTGTTTGGCAATATGCTCGATCATGTCTGTTTTGTTCACGGCGTCATGTCCTTGTTCTGTGATTTTTGTATGAGAACTCCTAGAGGGGAATTAGACTGCATCACCCTCCATGGGTCAAGCAATGAGAACGCCTCAGACATATGAACTGACTAACACTCGCCGTAAAAAAGGGTAAGTACCTAGTGCTTTACTGCCTCGGGAGTGCCCGTAGGCAGGTCTACCGCAGGCTGCCCTGGAACCGCTGCCGACGCGGTGTCTTCATCAGCCAAAGGCGTTGGCGTTTGGGCGAGCGCGAGTTCGAGTACACGGTCGATCCAGCGCACTGGGATGATCTCCAGAGAGTTCTTCACGTTGGCGGGAATCTCCGCAAGGTCGCGTACGTTCTGCTCGGGAATAAGTACCTTCTTGATGCCACCGCGGTGGGCTGCCAGAAGCTTTTCTTTCAAGCCACCAATCTGCAAGACCTCACCGCGAAGCGTGATCTCTCCGGTCATTGCCACATCGGCACGCACCGGAATGCCCGTCATGGCAGAGACCATAGCTGTCGTCATCGCAATACCGGCACTGGGACCATCTTTGGGGGTTGCGCCTTCGGGGGCATGGATGTGCAGGTCGCGCTTCTCGAAGTGTTCTTCGCGAATACCGAGCCTGCGGGCCCGGCTGCGCACCACCGAACGGGCGGCCTCTACCGACTCTTTCATGACATCGCCGAGCGACCCGGTGCGAATGATATTGCCCTTACCGGGCATAACGGCTGCCTCGATGGTGAGCAGTTCGCCACCAACCTCTGTCCATGCCAGACCGGTGACCTCGCCTACCTGGTCTTCCTTTTCGGCCACGCCAAAGGTGAATTTCTTTACCCCTAGGAAGTCTTCAATGTTCTCCGCCGAAACCGCCACCGTCTGCGCGTCTTTCTTGCCCAAGACCTTGCGGGTAACCTTGCGGCAGATCTTAGAGAGTTCACGCTCAAGCGCCCGCACGCCGGCCTCGCGGGTGTAGGAGCGAATGATCTCGCGAATGGCATCTTCGGCCACGGCAATCTCGCTTGGCTTGAGGCCCGTATGCTTAATCTGCTTGGGCAAGAGGTAACGCTGCGCGATATTCACCTTCTCGTCTTCGGTGTATCCCGACAGACGGATCACCTCCATGCGGTCAAGCAGTGCGGGTGGAATATTGAGCGAGTTGGCCGTTGCCACAAACATGACATCGGACAAGTCGTACTCTACTTCTACATAGTGGTCGGTAAAGGTGTTGTTCTGCTCGGGGTCAAGCACCTCTAACAACGCACTCGCAGGGTCACCACGGAAGTCCATGCCCATCTTGTCGACTTCGTCGAGCAGGAAGAGCGGATTACGCACGCCCACCTTGGTGAGGCTGGTAAGAATCTTGCCGGGCATGGAGCCAATATAGGTGCGGCGATGCCCACGAATCTCGGACTCATCGCGCACGCCGCCCAAGGCCATACGCACAAACTTGCGATTTGTCGCGCGGGCCATCGACTGACCGAGAGAGGTCTTACCCACACCTGGGGGGCCAACCAGACAGAGAATGGGTGCCTTTACCTTATCGACCCGCTGCTGCACGGCCAGGTATTCGAGAATGCGCTCTTTTACCTTCTCTAGGCCAAAGTGTTCTTCCTCGAGCACCTGTTCGGCCGCGGCGAGGTCGCCATTGACCTTGCTCTTCTTGCGCCAGGGCAGGCCGACCAAAGCGTCCACATAGTTGCGCACCACGGTGGCCTCGGCCGACATGGGGGACATCATGCGCAGCTTTTTAAGTTCTGTCTGGGCCTTATCACGGGCCTCTTTGGGCATACGGGCGGCCTTGATCTTCTTGTCGATCTCGTCGAGTTCGTTGTCCTCGCCCTCACCGAGTTCTTTTTGAATGGCCTTGACCTGCTCGTTTAGGTAGTACTCGCGCTGGCTTTTTTCCATCTGGCGCTTCACACGGCCACGGATGCGCTTTTCAACCTGCAGAATATCAAGCTCGGTTTCGATCTGGGCCAGAAGCTTTTCCAGCCGCTCGGCAACAGGCAGTACCTCAAGCACCGCCTGCTTTTCTTCCAGCTTCATGGGCAGATGGGCCGCGATGGTGTCTGCCAGGCGGCCGGGCTCCTCCATGCTTACCAGGCTGTTGAGGATCTCTGCCGGAATCTTTTTATTCAGCTTTACAAACTGGTCAAACTGGGTAAGGATCGTGCGCCTTAAGGCCTCGACCTCCGGGCCCTGTTTCTGCTCGGGCGTGATGGGACGGCAGACCACCCGCAGATGGTCTTCAGCCTCGTGCATATCCAGAAGCTCTGCCCGCTGCACGCCTTCGACTAGCACCTTTACGGTGCCATCGGGCAGCTTGAGCATTTGCAGAATACTTGCCAGGCAGCCGATGGCATAGATGTCGGGAGCGCCGGGTTCGTCCTGGGTGGGCGACTTCTGCGCCGCCAAGAGCACATGGCTGCCCGACTCCATAGCCTTTTCCATAGCCCGAATCGACTTGGGCCGCCCGACAAAGAGCGGAATAACCATGTGCGGAAAGACCACCACATCCCGCAGGGGAAGCATGGGGAGGTCTATGGGTTCGTGGGCGAGAAGTTCTGGTTTGGACATAGAAGGGCTACCTTTGGATAGCTAGATCGACGTTGAGAGGCATTTATAAAGCCCAGATGGGGCCCCTCGGGCAAAAAACAAGCCTTAACTGCGCTTACTACCGGCAACTTTGGGGGATTCACCGTAGAGAAGCAGCGGCTTTGCGTCATCAAAGATGGTGTTTTCTTCCACCACCACCTTTGACACGTTCTTCTGGCCGGGGAGTTCATACATAGTGTCGAGCAGGGCCTGCTCCAAAATGGAGCGCAGCCCCCGCGCTCCAGTGCGCCGCTTAATTGCTTTTTGCGCGATGGCTGCCAGGGCGGCTGGCCGGATCTCGAGCTCGACCCCTTCCATATGAAAGAGCTGCTGATACTGCTTTATAAGCGCATTCTTGGGACCGGTAAGAATCTCGATGAGTGCAGGCTCGTCGAGCTCATCAAGGGTGGCCACAACCGGAAGGCGACCGACGAGCTCAGGAATCAGGCCAAACTTAATAAGGTCTTCGGGCTCGGCGTCACGAAAGAGTTCACTGAGCTTGCGGTCGCTCGGCGACCGCACCTCTGCACCAAAGCCAATAGAGGTCTTTTCAGTGCGGTCGCGAATTACCTTATCGAGCCCGTCGAAGGCACCACCGCAGATAAACAGAATATTGGTGGTGTCGATCTGCACAAAGTCTTGGTTGGGGTGCTTGCGGCCACCCTGTGGAGGAACCGACGCCACCGTGCCCTCGATCAGCTTTAAGAGCGCCTGCTGCACTCCCTCGCCAGAGACATCACGGGTGATCGAGGGGTTGTCTGATTTGCGCGAGATCTTGTCGATCTCGTCGATATAGACAATGCCGTGCTGGGCGCGCTCAACCTCATAGTTGCAGTTCTGCAAGAGCTTTTGAATGATGTTCTCGACATCTTCGCCCACATAGCCGGCCTCGGTCAGCGTAGTGGCATCGGCAATGACAAAGGGCACATTCAGAAGGCGCGCCAGAGTCTGGGCCAAGAGCGTTTTGCCCGATCCGGTGGGGCCAATCAGCAGAATATTGCTTTTGGCAAGCTCGATGTCAGACGACTTACCGTGGGACCGCAGCCGCTTGTAATGGTTGTACACCGCCACGGCCAGGTTGCGCTTGGCCCGGTCTTGGCCAACGACATACTGGTCGAGAATGCCTGAGATTTCTTGCGGCGTGGGTAGCGCGTCTTTAGGGGGGTCGGCGTCCGCCCCGCCGGACTGCTCGTCGCGAATAATGTCGTTACAGAGGTCGATGCACTCATCGCAGATAAACACCGAGGGGCCCGCGATGAGCTTTTTTACCTCGTGCTGGCTCTTGCCGCAGAAAGAGCAGTAAAGAAGTTTTTCTCCCGCCCCCTTTTTTTCTGCCATTGTCGTCTCCGAGCCTTGTTGATACCGCCTGGTTACCGCCCCTATGACTGCTGCTTATTCTTGATGAACCGCTCTTGCCTACCGCCTGACTGAAACGACTTCGCTCGATAGGCCCCGCTATTCTCGCTGAGAAATTACCCGATCAATTAGCCCATACTTTAGCGCATCTTCGGCGGTCATGAAGTTGTCCCGATCGGTGTCCCGGGCGATGGTCTCAAGGCTCTGCCCCGTGCGCTCCGACAGAATCTGGTTGAGCTTATCGCGCAGGGCCAGAATCTCGCGGGCATGAATCTCAATATCGGAGGCCTGGCCCTGCACTCCGCCAAGGGGCTGGTGAATCATCACCCGGCTATTGGGCAGAGCAAACCGCTTGCCCTTCTCTCCGGCTGCCAGCAAAAAAGCGCCCATGCTCGCGGCCATGCCGATGCAGAGCGTGCTCACTGCGGGCTTGACAAACTGCATTGTGTCAAAGATCGCCAGGCCGGCAGAGACCGAGCCGCCGGGCGAATTGATATAAAGAGAAATATCCTTGTCGGGGTTTTCGGACTCAAGAAACAAGAGTTGCGCCACCACCAGGTTGGCAGACATATCGTTAATGGGACCCACCAGGAACACCACCCGTTCTTTGAGCAGCCGAGAGTAGATGTCGTAGGCACGTTCGCCGCGCCCCGACTGCTCGATTACCATGGGCACCATACCCAGTGCCTGTGGGTTTTGCGACTCTCGAATCATTGCGACTGTCTCAGGCATGGGTTAAGGCTCCTGCAAAAAGGGTTAGAACAAAAAAAGATGGGGCAGCAGCACCGCGCGCCTAGCCCGCCTCTTTCATAAGTGACTCGACATCCAGTGTCTTCTGCGATACCTGGGCCGCCTGCAGCACCCAGGACACCACATTGTCTTCTAGAACAACCGCCTCTGCCTCCGACCGGCGCTCTTGGTTTGACATAGCCCAGCGCACAAACTCCTCGGCGTTTTCGTAAGACTGGCCCATCTCTTGGAGCATGGCCTTTACGGCATCCTCGTTGGGCTGCAGGTTCTGTGCCTTCACAATCTCCCCGACCAGAATCCCGAGCCGCACTCGCTTGGTGGCCTGCTCTTTAAAGAGCTCCGGCGGAAAGGGCGCGTCTTTTACGTTCATGCCGCGGCCAGCCATATCCTGGCGCGTTTGCTCAGCCATACGCTCGGCCTCCGCATTCACCAAGGCAGAAGGCACATCAAAACTAGCCTGCGCCAGTAGGGCATCCATTACGGCCCGTTTTCCTTTGTTCTTTGCCCGTGCCGAGACCTCGCGGCGCAGGTTTTTTTCCACATCGGCCCTGAGTTGGGCGAGGCCGCCTTCTTTGATGCCAAAGGCTGCCGCAAAGCTGTCGTCGAGCGCGGGGAAATGGGGTTCGCGCACCTCGTGCACGGTTACTGAGAACTCGGCCAGCTTTCCGGCCAGATTGGTGGCATGGTAGTTCTCGGGAAACTGCACGGAAAACACCTTAACGTCTCCGGCGGTCATGCCGACCACGGCTGCCTCAAAGTCGGGCAGCATCCCGCCCACTCCGGCGACAAACTCAAAGCCCTCGGCCCTGCCACCCTCAAAGGGCTCGCCATCGACCTTGCCCAGAAAGTCAATTTTCAGCTGGTCGTCTTTCTGCACCGGACGCGAGACAACCGTGTAGGTGACCCGCTGACGGCGCAGGGTGTCAAGGGTGCGGTCGAGGTCAGCCTCAGTAACCTCACACTGCACGGTTTCTATCGACAAGGCCTCGCGGTTGGGCATGGGCACCTCGGGATAGACCTCAATCGTGGCCTCAAACCGCATCGACTCGGGCTGGGCTGCATCGGGCTCCAGAGTCTTGATCTGCGGCGGGCCTGCCGGCCGCATCTGCTGGGCTACGACTGCCTCACTATAGGCCTTGCTTAGGGCATCCCCTACCGCCTCAGACCGCGCCTGGGCGCCGTAGGACTGCTCAACGACCTTGAGCGGGGCCTTGCCAGGACGAAATCCAGGCACCTTAAGCTTGCGGCCCATCTGCTGTAGCTGCTTGGTGGTGGCCGCATCGATCTCGGCCTTGGAGACCACAAGGGTGAGTCGGCGCTCGAGACTCGAAGGGGTGGGCGTGGAGGTACTCGTCATAGGGTCATCTTTACAAGGGTCAGAAACAAATGGTGCGAAGGGGGGGACTCGAACCCCCACACCTTGCGGCGTCAGGACCTAAACCTGGTGCGTCTACCGATTTCGCCACCTTCGCACGGTGCGATTTATTACAGTTCAACCTTCCATTGTACTGAATGGACCGATGGGCCCACCAAGCCGTCTAGAATGCGGGGTATGACCAGTCGCGGCCTCGGCCAGGCCTTTCATGGCGCCCATCATTACGAAAATTTTCCTGTCGCCTCCTGGCTTATTCCCGGTGCTATTCGGCCCTCTGTGGTTCAGCTCTATCGGTTCGCCCGCACTGGCGACGACTTAGCCGATGAAGGCAGTCTGAGCATATCCGCCCGCAAGGCGGGCCTGGCTGCGTTACGGGCAGGCCTTTGGGACCAGCCGATAGCAGAGCCTGGCCAGCACGAGGAGCTCGGCCGGGCAGGCATTAGCCTGCCTGCCCTTTACCTACTGGGGAAAAAGACCGGTCAGGTCGTCAGCCATCACCCCTCCGGAAGACCATGGGCCGATCAGCTCCTGCAGGCCTTCGAATACGACGCTGCGTTTCTGCCCTTTGCCGACTGGCAGTCGGTACTGCAGTACTGCCGAAAATCGGCGGCACCGGTGGGCAGGCTGATGCTCGGGCTTTTTGGCCTGTGGTCAGAGGCTAACGAGGCCAGCCCAGCCGACAGCCTCAGCGCAGCGCCCGAGGCAGTCCTCGAAGAGGCGCGTGTCTTTGGCAAGGAGGCGATCTTTGCAGAAAGCGATGCCATCTGTATTGGGCTGCAGCTCGTAAATTTTGCCCAGGACCTGCACCAAGACCTGGCACGGCATCGGCCTACCCTGCCGCAGACAGACTGGCCGCAGGCCTGGTCATGGCAGCCCATCGGCCCCGCCCCACAAAGCCCACAGACAATACAGGCAACTCAGTCCTTAGAAACACCGCAGGCACTGCAGACACCGCAAATAGAATCCCAGCTCCGACGCGGCCTGTTGCGGGGCGATACGCCTGCCGAAGAGAAAATACGCATCACCCGGGCCATTGCCGTGCGTGGCCTGCACCAGCTCGCGCGGGGCCGCGACCTGCCCAAACGGATCGAGGCAACGCGCATCCCGCATGCCCGAAGGCTGGCATTCGAGGTGGCCCTTACCCTGGATGGGGGCACCGCCATTGGCGAGCGGCTGATGCAAAAGCCCCTTTTGGGCTGGAAGGCCTCGACCCGGCTGTCCCGGCTCTGGCTAGCGACAGTGCTGATTAACCGCCTGCCGCGGATGTTCTTCAAGACCCCGTTTTAAGGCATAAGGCTGGAGCATGACCCCACAGGACTACTGCGCGAAAAAAGCGGCCGAGGCGGGGTCGAGCTTCACCGCCGCCTTTCGGCTTCTGCCCACGGACCGAAGGCAGGCCATGGAGGCCCTGTATGCCTTCTGCCGTGAGGTGGACGATATCGTTGACGAATGCAGCGACCCGGCCTTAGCCGAGGTGAAGCTGCACTGGTGGCGACAAGAGCTCGACCAGATTGCCGCCGGCAAGAGCCAGCATCCGCTGGGGCAGGCGCTGCATCCCTCAATTGGCCGCTACGGGCTCAACATGGCTGATCTGCATGCGGTGGTTGATGGCATGGAAATGGACCTGACTACGGGCGCCTACGCTGACTTTGCGGGTCTCGATGTTTATTGTGACCGAGTGGCCGGCGCCGTGGGAAGACTCTCGGCACGGATCTTCGGAACCATATCGGACCAGACACTGGCCTATGCCACCGAACTGGGGCTTGCCCTGCAGTACACCAACATCCTGCGCGACGTGGGCGACGATGCCCGCAAGGGCCGGGTCTATCTGCCCGAGGCACTGCTTGCTGCACACGGTAGCTCCGGCGAGTCGGTGCTTAGCCTCCAGGCCTCGGCCGCACTTACCCAGGCTCTCGTCGATATGGCCCAGAGGGCGCATGCGCGGTACGACAAGGCGCTCGACCTCCTGCCCCGGTCTGAGCGAGTGGCCCAGCGCCCCGGGCTGGTGATGGCTGCGGTCTATCGCGACCTGCTGCGAACGCTGGAGGTATCCGACTTTGCCGTGCTCCACCAGAGAATATCGCTCACCCCTGCGCGCAAGCTCTGGGTGGCCTGGTGGGCTGCCGCCGGCCGCATGCCGCGCTAGCACCGCCTGCGGCTAAAGCCCCCCAACGCCTTCCACCCGACCATCCCCTTCAGAGGACGCCGCAGCCATCCATGTCGCTCCCTCCTTTTTCAGCGTCGCTGCCAGACGGCTCCCCATCCCAGCTGCCGTTTCGGGTGGCTGTCGTTGGCGCAGGCTGGTCAGGGCTGGCCTGCGCGGAGGCGCTCAGCGCATCCGCCCAGGCGGGCGGTGCGATTCGCGGTGGGCGCATGGCAATTACCCTGATCGAGGCAGCGCCGCAGGCGGGCGGGCGGGCCCGAGGGCTGTCTTGGCTTCCAGAAGGATGGGCTGACACAGAGGCCCTGCCTATCGATAACGGGCAGCATCTGTTGATCGGCGCCTACACGGCCACGCGTGACTTACTCAGGCGCACCGGGGTAGCAGACGAGGCCTGGCAGCAGTACCCGCTGCACTGGGTCGTGCCAGGCGCTGCCCATGCCTCTGGCACAGACATTCACCCTGACCTTAGACCTGGCCTGAACCCTGGGCTTGCAAACCAGCACAGGCATCAGCCCCTTCGCCAAGAGGCCCACGCTCGGCTTCTGGTCGTGCCCTCCGATGGCGGCGTGAAGCGGCTTCTCAAAAGCGCCCTGCCCCAGACGCTGCCTGCCGGCTACGCAGGATGGCCGCTTGCATGGCAGTTGAGCCTGGCCAAGACTCTGGCCCGCGGCTGGCAGACCGACTGGTCTGCCCAGGGCACCGCCGAGGCATGGTGGAAGCAGCAGTCTGTACCCCCGGAACTGCTGCGCTATTTTTGGAAGCCCATGGTTGAAGGCGCCCTCAACACGCCTTTTGCCGAGGCGAGCGCGCGGGTGGCCCTGCAGGTGATTAAAGACAGCCTGCTGGGCCCTGCCCATGCCAGCGACACGCTGCACCCCGTCCAAAGCCTCACCGCGCAGGCAGTTGGCCCGATTACCCAGGCGTTACAACAAAGGGGGGTGCAGTTGGTTTTTGGCTGTCGGGTTGTCGGGATAACTGCCAGGCATCACAAGGCTGCTGATTCCGTAACGGCTGTAACCGAGGCCGGCCCTGCCACCGGTGCAGATCCTGCACATTCCGCCCACCCCGCGAAGCCCAACGACGCCCTCGGCTGGTTCTTGCAGTTTCATCCCACCAGCCAGACCAAGGCGGCCGAGAGCGGGCTTACCGAGGCGCTGTTTGACGCAGTGGTGCTGGCGCTGCCGGCCCGGGGCTGCCGAACCATCGCCTTCGATCTCCCTGACTCTCTCGGCCGAACGCGCTCTGGTGAGTATGGCGCCGCACGGGACGGGTTGAGCGCTTTCGCGCAAGAAAGACACCGCTGGGATACCGTGCATGGCCTAGGAGTGACCACCCTGTATGCCGCCCTTCGGCCAGACCAGGCAGCGCGCGCAGGCCTGTCGCCCGAGGTGCTGCGGCCTGTTTCCGTTACAGCCAGCCGGCCCCACCCGGAAAGCGGCTCGACCGTTGACTCTACAGACAGTGTCGCGCAAGGTGATACGGGTAGCGGTGTCGCAATGGTTCTAGCCCGGCCTGAGGGCCCCCAGGGCCAGGTGATCGCCGCCGTGGCGAGTGCCACCGCGCGCGAGAACGAAGCAGAGACCCACCAGCTGCTTCAGGCAGCAGTCAGCGAGGTTCTCGCGCCCCGACTGGGCGACGACACATTTGCCAAGATTCCTTTACGCACCACCCACGACTACCAGGCCACCTGGGCCTGCACCGCCGACCACGTCGACAGCGGCGCAGCCTGGGGGCCGAGCGCACTGGGCCCAGCGGGGCTCTATCGGGCGGGCGACGACCTCACGCCAGGCTATCCTGCCTGCATTGAGTCTGCGGTGCGTGGCGGCGTGCAGACCGCCCAGGCTGTTATCGCGCAGGCCATGCGCAAATAAATGCCCCGGGCGCGTCCTCGCCGATGCTATCGAGCACGAGCACAATAACCAAAGGGCCCCGCATGCCGAGCAAGCGGCTCTAAAAAAGCCGTTCCAGGGCCTCTGACAGACGCGCCACCGGCCAGACCTCCAGGCCCTCTATCTGCCGTTTCGGTGCATTGGCCGCCGGCACCAGGGCATGCGAAAAGCCCAGGCGGGCCGCCTCTTTCAGGCGCTCCAAGCCACGCGGGGCGGGCCGCACCTCGCCGGCCAGGCCGAGTTCCCCAAAGACCACCAGACCACGTGGCAGAGGCCGGTTACGCAGCGAAGAGACCACGGCCGCGAGAATGGCAAGATCGGCCGCCGTCTCTTGAATACGCACCCCCCCCACGGCATTAAGAAAGACATCCTGGTCATAGCAGGCGATGCCCGCATGGCGGTGCAAAACAGCCAAGAGCATGGCAAGTCGTTGCGGGTCGAGACCCACGCTAAGCCTTCGCGGATTGGGCACATGGCTGGTGTCGACGAGGGCCTGAACCTCAACCAGCAGAGGGCGACTTCCTTCTTGGGTGACCAGCACACAGGCCCCTGGCACGAGAGACTGGGCAGCCTTGTCGCCATGCGACTGGCCCAGCTGGCCTTCGGACAGAAACAATGCTGAGGGATTGGTCACCGCCTTAAGCCCGGCCTCGGTCATCGCGAAGACCCCGAGTTCATTGGCCGTACCAAAGCGGTTCTTGACCGCCCGCACCACCCGAAACGAGGCCTGGGCATCACCTTCAAAATACAAGACCGCATCGACCATGTGCTCCAGCACGCGAGGGCCCGCCAGGGTGCCTTCTTTGGTGACATGGCCAACAAAGATCACGGCATTGCCGCTGTCCTTGGCCCACCGGGTGAGACGCGCCGCCACGTCACGCACCTGCGAGACCGAGCCCGGCGCCGCCCCGAGTTGTTCGGTAAAGAGCGTCTGAATCGAATCGATCACCACCAGCGGTGGCTTGAGTCGCTCGAGCTCTGGCAAGATCAGTTCTAGCTGCGTCTCGGCGAGAATCTTGACGCGGTCTAGGCTTTGGGTGGGAAGCCCCAGACGTCGGGCCCGCAGCGCCACCTGGGCGGCAGACTCTTCACCCGTCACATACAGCAGGCTCTGCTCTTGCGATAAGGCCGCGGCCATACGGGCGAGGGCCTGCAAGAGGAGCGTGGACTTTCCAATTCCTGGGTCACCGCCAAGCAGCACCACCGCACCGGGCACCAGCCCGCCCCCGAGCACACGATCAAATTCGTCCATGCCCGTCGACCAGCGGGCCAGGCTTTCCGCCGCGACTTCGGAGAGCGGCTGCAGACTGCTCGAAGGCGCCAGACTGCGCGCTGCCGCCTTAGCCGATGTCTCCTGCAACCGCCCGCCTTCAAGCGTGTTCCAGGCCCCGCAGCCGTCGCACTGCCCCTGCCAGCGTGCATGGCCCTGCCCACAGGCATTGCATACAAAGCCCAGCTTCTGCTTGGCCATCAGCCCTTGCCTGTCCCAGACATAGCCCCGGGTATCGCCAGGGCATGGCGGGCCACGCGGGGGGTAATCGCGGTAAGCAGTTCATAGCCTACCGTGCCACAGTGGCTTGCCACCTCGTCCACCGCGAGGCCGGCGCCCCAGAGCTCCACCCGGCTTCCCACCCGTGCCTGAGGTACGGCAGTCAGGTCAATCGTGAGCAGGTCCATAGACACCTGCCCCGCCACCGCGCAGCGTTTTCCATCGACCAGCACCGGCGTGCCGTCGGGCGCCGTGCGGGGGTAGCCATCGGCATAGCCCACGGCCGCAACCCCTATCCGCATAGGCCCAGAGGCACGAAACCGCATGCCATAGCCCACCCCATCGCCGGCCTGCAGATGCTGAATGGCAATAAGCTCGGTCTGTAGGGTCTGTGCGGGCCGAAGCCCAAGGTTCGAAAACACCGGGGCATGCCCTCCCCGGTCGAATCGAAAAGGCGAGGCCCCATACAGGGCGATTCCGGGCCGCAGCCAGCCCATGCGGGCAAAGGCAAGGTGAATCACCGCAGCAGAGTTCGCCAGGCTCAGCGGCTCGCCGGCACCGTGGCCCAGACGCTCAAGCGCCCATTCAAACCGCGCAAAAGGCTCCTCAGAGGCAAGGGGGGACTCCGCCTGGGCAAAGTGCATCATGAATCCCACCCGCCCCACGCCCAGCGTCTGCCGCAGGCTGTCAACCAGTTCGCGCAGAGGCTCTAATCCCCCTCGCGTGGGGAACCCAAGCCGATTCATGCCCGTATTGAGCTTTAGCCAGACCCGGGCGCCTGACTGTAGATAGGCTACCGCCGGCGCAGCCGCAGAGAAAAACGCCTGGGCCTGCTCGGCCTGATGCACGGCCAGGTCAAGCCGAAGCTCTGCGGCTGCCGACAGGTCTTGGGGCCGGAATAAACCCTCAAGTAGCAGAATCGGCTTTTCCCATCCCGCGCTACGCAGGTGGGCCGCCTCTTCTATTTCGAGCACCGCGATGCCGGCCGCCGCCGAAAACCCCTGCAGGGCCTGTGAGAGCCCATGGCCGTAGGCTCTGGCCTTGGCTACTGCCCAGATGGGCGCATTGGGCGCGAGCGACTGAATCCGGGCAAGGTTGTGGGCCAGCGCGGAAGCGTCGATGCGGCAGATCAGAGGGCGGGTCATGCGCGTAATCGCTTGAGGGCAAGAAGCTCGGTCCAGGTCTGACGCCGGGCGGCAGCGGTTGAAAACTGGCCTGGCGCGGGCAGGCCAAGCAGCCAGGTGCCTGTCGGGCTTGCCGAGTCTGTCGGGCCTGCCGGGTCTGTCGGGCCTGCAAGAGCCACGGGGCCTGAGAAGGCCGCTCCCCAGACCAGCACCACCCGTGGCAGAGCATCCGACAGACGCCCCTTCTGCTGCGCAACCAGCCAGTTCTGCAGCGCCTGCAGGCTGAGCGGGCCTTCGGCCGTCGCGTCGCCGCGCTGCGCGCCGGTTTGTCCTGCGGACTCTGGCAGCAGATGATCTTCCCAGTGCAGTGACAAGGACCCCGCTGGGGCCAAGGCCAGAGCAGCCGCGCGCCGCAGGGCCTCACGCTGGACGGCTGAGACGGGCGCGCTCGCAATCGAAACCGACCAACACTGAATGCCTTCTGAGGGAAGGGGCAGCGCCCCTGCCACAGGGGATTCGGAGTCAGGCTGGCCGGCATCGCCAGGGCCATCGCCAGGGCCATCCCCAGGGCCGGATATGCCGCGAAACCGCCATACGGGATGGAGCTCAAGGATCTCGCGGGCGTAAACAGAGAGAGCCGACCGACCAGGAGATGACATAGCTAGGAACGCAGATCAGGCGCGAGCGCCTGGGCCATAACAAAGCTGCCCTCCTGAGAGGCATCGGTCGCAATGGCCCGGGCCCTTGCCTCACGCAGACCCTGGGCCTGCAAGGACAGGGCTCGCTGCATCAGCAGGGCGTCTTCGCGACTGCCTTTTTCAGCAGGGTAGTAGCCCTTACGCCGGCCAATCTCGGCAAAGCCATTACGCGCATAGAGTCGAATCCCAGCGTCGTTGGAGGGACGTACTTCCAGAAGCATCGAGGCGGCCCCCTCATCGGCCACGCGGGCCAGAAGCCGCTCTAGAAAGGCCTGGCCCAGACCACGCCGCTGCCGCAGAGGCGCAATCGTGAAGTTCAAGAGATGGGCCTCGTCCAGCACCCGCATGTAGATGCAGTAGCCCACCATGGCCCCCTGGTCCACCAGCTTGAGCGCGGTATAGCCTGCTGCCAGGGCATCCCGAAAATTGCCGGAGGTCCAGGGAAAGGCATAGGCCTGATTCTCAATCACCATGACCGAGGCAAGGTCGTGGCTGGATAAAGGCTGCAGCTGCAGCGCCGGGCCCTGCTCGCGCTCGGCCCTGGTCTGGGCAACCTTTGAGCGCACATACAGTGGCTGGGCCATGATCGGCGGAAGAAATAAGGCCGCGGGGTCGGGGGCGTCGACGACCACCGCGAGGCTCCAGGCGGCAACAGACTGCAGAGACAGGTCGCCTGCTCCTGAAGCGCGATAAGGCGGCGCAAAGGCGTCTGGTTGTGGATCGCGCAAAACGCCCGGGGCCTCGTCGGGGAGCGCTGAGACGATCTCGGGTTCGCTGGCGTAGCCCATGGGATAGCCCTGGGCGTTACGCATCACCGAGGCAGAGTAGTACTCACCGAGCCGGGCATCAAAATAGATCGCGACAGGGCGGGCGGTATCCAAATCCCCGGCCAGACCAGGCCTACCCGAGGCATCTGCAGCATCCTTGCCTTGGGCCTTGCCATGGGCATAGGCCATGGCAAAAAACCCCGAGACACAGGCTACCCCCACCCCCAGCCCGCGGGCCATTCCCTGCACCAGACCCGCCGCAATCCGCAGGCCGGTAAACGAACCCGGCCCCTGGCCCAGAACAAACCCACGCACGGACTGCAGCGACAGGCCCGCTGCCGCCAGGAGTGCCTGGGCCTCGGGCAGCAGATCAGAGGCCTGGTTCTGTCCGGCAGGAAGGATGCGGCCCCGCCAGTCTTCGGCAGACAGCGCAAGCACCAGACTGCCTGCCCCTCGGGAACAGTCCACCGCCAGCAGCGGGTAGCGAAGGCTCATGATGCTGGCACCACCATGGCGACCGCCTGGCAGGCAATGCCCTCGCCCCGGCCGGTAAACCCCAGCCATTCCGTGGTGGTGGCCTTTACATTCACGCGGCTGCAGCCGCAGTCAGCCTGGATATTGGCCACCATCTGGGCAATATGCGGCGCCATCTTGGGTGCCTGGGCAATGATCGTGGCATCAATCTGCTGTGGGGCCAGACCCAGACCCTTGAGTTTGGCAACCACATCGCGCAGTAAGACCCGGCTGTCGGCATCCTTGTAAGCCGCCGCACTATCGGGAAAATGCCGGCCGATATCTCCCAGGCCTGCAGCGCCCAGCAAGGCATCACAGATGGCATGCAGCAGGGCATCGGCATCGGAGTGGCCCAAGAGACCCTTCTCATACGGAATCTCCACTCCCCCGAGAACCAGACGCCGCCCTTCGACCAGGGCATGCACATCAAAGCCTTGGCCGATCCGTGGCCAGGCAGTCGGCAGTGCGGGTGTGGTCATATCAGAGAAGCCCGTAAAGTCTTTTTCATAAGTGAACTTGCGGTTGGCCCAGTCGCCTTCCACCAGTATCGGACAAACGCCGAGATTCTCGATGGCGCTCGACTCATCGGTGGCGGTGGGCATGGCCCGAAGCGCATTGGTAAGCGGCGCTAACCGAAACATCTGCGGCGTCTGGGCAAGCCAGAGGCCCTCCCGGGAAAGGGTCTGGGCCACCTTGGGGACAACTGCGTTATTCCCAGGAACCAAGTCCCGCCCGGCCTGACGGTGCTCACCCGGACGATCGATCGGGTCATCCTCCCCGACCGAGCTCTGGCGCTTCACGGTGTCGGGCACTGGCAGGGCCAGAAGCCCCCCGCTCTCGCTCTTATGCAAGGCGGACCAGAGCCGCATCAGGGCATCAGACGAAAGCTCCGGCCGTGCCGCGTCGTGCACCATTACCCAGTCACGATCGGCCTCGGGGCCCAGCGCCGTGTGCAGCAGGGTTAATGCCGCCAGTACCGAGTCACGCCGGCTGGCTCCACCGATGGCGCAGGCCATGAGGGGGAAGTCATTCCCTAGTACTGCCCGCAGCGCTGCTCCTAGCCCTTCTGCCTCCCAGTGGGAATCCTCGGGCGAGACCACCACCAGAATTCCGGCAAAGGCGTCGATCCGGGCGATTGCTGCCAGGGCCAGCGTGCTGCGTTCGAGCATAGTGGGGCCAGGGCCTCCGCCACGCCAGTACTGCTTGGGCAGCCCCAGCCCCGCCCGCAGGCCGGCCCCGGCTGCCGGAAGCACGCCCCAAAGGGCTGATGACTGCGATAAGGACGGCGACGAGTGCGCAGCAGAGCGCACCGCACGGGCACGCCAGGACTGCAGCAGGCCATGGGCCTCTTGGGCAGCGCCGGCATTCTGGGCAGCATCGGCGCGCAGGGGCGTCCGCAGAAAATCAGTCATGCCCCTAAAATTAACAGAATGACGTCACTCGCCGATTTTCCAGGCAATCCCTGGGGCCTGCAGCCGACCAAGCCGGGGCCTGTCTTTTCTCTTCCCCTACCCCACGGCTCTGCCGATGGGCTGCTGCTGGCCGACTGGGTGGCCGAGTCTCGCCGACGCCAGGAAACAGGCGCAGCCAAGCCCGCGCGACACCAGGGTGCGGGCTTTCTGGCAGTCACCGACACCGCCCTGCGGGCCCAGCGGCTTGCCCAAGAGGCGGGGTTTTTCGCGCCACACCTGCGGGTGCGGGTGCTGCCCGACTGGGAGACACTCTCGTATGAGGCCTTCTCACCCCACCAAGACCTGATCTCAGACCGTCTGCTTGCCCTCTATGAGGCCATGACGGGACAGATCGATGTGCTCATCGTCGCCGCGGCCTCGGCCTTGGTGCGCCTGCCGCCCCCGGCCTTTCTGGCAGCCAATACGTTCTTTTTTAAGAATGGGCAGCAGTTGTCGGTCGAAGGCCTGCGCCTGCAGATGCAGACCGCGGGCTACACCCCGGTAAGCCAGGTCGTATCTCCAGGGGAATATGCCCTGCGCGGCGGCATTATCGATCTCTTTCCCATGGGCAGCAGCCTGCCCTACCGGGTCGAACTCTTCGACGATGAAGTCGCCAGCCTGCGGGTCTTTGACCCCGACAGCCAGCGCAGCATTCACCCCGTGCCCGAGGTGCGCATGCTGCCCGGGCGGGAGTACCCGCGTGGTGAGCAGTCCGCCCAGCGGTTTCGGGCTAAGTGGCGCGAGGTCTTTGAGGGCGACCCTTCCAAGTGCGCCCTTTATAAAGACGCGGGAAACGGCCTCTTTGGCGCGGGCATCGAGTACTACCTGCCGCTTTTGTTTGAAGAGCCGCTCGCCAGCGTGGCCGACTACCTGTCTGCCGATGCCCAGGTGCTCCTCGTAGGCGAGGTACAAGAATCATTTACAGCAAGCATGCAGGAGGTGCGCACGCGGTATGCCTTTTTAAAGCACGATATCGAGCGCCCAGTGCTGCCGCCCGAAGCAATTCTGCTAGCGCCCGAGCAGATCAACCAGACCCTTGCGGTGTTTCCACGCATCAGCCTGCATCGCGAATCTGCCGAGGCACCCACCCGGCCCGTGCCCGATATTCGTGCCGACCGCCGGGCTGATCCCCCTCTGCTACGACTGCACGGCGCCATCATTCATGCGCGGGCGCAAGGCCAGCGGTTTGTGCTTGTGGCCGAGACCGAAGGCCGCCGTGAGACGCTGTTAGAGCTGCTCGCCGAATCGGGGATCACGAGCTTATCGATCGATCACTGGCAGGCACTGGTGGGACCCCAGGATGCTGCGACCGCTCAGCCCATCGGGGTCACTAAGGCTACTGCAACCACTGAAGCCACTGATGCCTCGGCCCCAGAGGGCCAGACGCCCCTCTGCCGCCTGGTGGTAGCGCCGTTGCAGCAGGGGTTCAGCGCACCGTGGCTTGGCCTGACCATCGCCACCGAGGCCGAGCTCTTTGCCGATCTGCAACGCCGGCAACGCCACGGCCAGCGCGACCGGCAGACCAATGTCGATGCCATTCTCAAAGACCTCTCCGAACTCAAGGTGGGCGACCCCGTGGTGCATCTTCAGCATGGGGTGGGCCGCTACCAGGGCCTGGTCAACCTCGACCTCGGCGACGGGCCCAGCGAGTTTCTCCACCTGCTCTATGCTGGCGACGCGGCCCTTTATGTTCCTGTCTCGCAGCTCCATGTCATTAGCCGCTATACCGGTGCCGACCCCGATTCGGCGCCACTGCACCGCATGGGCAGTGGGCAATGGGAAAAGGCCCGATCCAAAGCCGCCAAGATGGCCCGCGACACCGCGGCCGAACTGCTTAACCTCTATGCCCGACGGGCCGCGCGCAAGGGCCATGCCTTTGCCTTTCAGCCCTCAGACTATGAGCGGTTCGCCGATGGCTTTGGGTTTGAAGAAACCCCCGACCAGCGCGCCGCGATTCATGCCGTGATCCAAGACATGATCTCCGAAAAACCCATGGACCGACTGGTCTGTGGCGATGTGGGCTTTGGCAAGACCGAGGTGGCGCTGCGGGCCGCCTTCATGGCGGTCATGGACGGCCGCCAGGTGGCTGTGCTCTGCCCCACCACTCTGCTGGCAGAGCAGCACTACCAGACCTTTAAAGACCGGTTTGCCCAGTGGCCTGTGAAGATTGCTGAGCTCTCACGGTTTCGTTCTAACAAGGAAATCGATGAGGCACTAGAGGGGCTGGCCCAGGGCAAGGTCGATATCGCCATTGGCACCCATAAGCTCTTTTCCACCAAGACCCGGTTCGACCGTCTGGGCCTGGTGATCATCGATGAAGAACACCGGTTTGGGGTGCGCCAGAAAGAGGCACTCAAAAACCTGCGGGCCGAGGTCGATGTGCTGACGCTTACTGCCACTCCCATTCCCCGCACGCTGGCCATGAGCCTGGAAGGTATTCGCGAATTCAGTGTGATTGCCACTGCGCCACAAAAACGCCTAGCCATTAAGACCCTGGTACGTCGCGACAATAACGATACTGTGCGCGAGGCTCTCTTGCGGGAGTTTCGCCGCGGGGGCCAGGCCTATGTGCTACACAACCAGGTGGAAACTATCGGTCACCGGCTCGAGGCGCTGCGTAACCTTGTGCCCGAGGCCCGCATTGCACTGGCCCATGGCCAGATGCCCGAGCGCGAACTCGAGCAGGTGATGCGCGACTTTCACCAGCAGCGCATCAATGTGCTTCTCTGCACCACCATTATTGAGACGGGCATTGATGTGCCCTCGGCCAACACCATCGTGATCTATCGGGCGGACCGGTTTGGCCTGGCCCAGCTGCACCAGTTACGCGGCCGGGTAGGACGGTCGCACCACCAGGCCTATGCCTATCTTCTGGTGCCCGAAGAAGACGCCATGACGGGCGATGCCAAGAAGCGGCTTGAGGCCATTCAGGCCATGGAGGAGCTCGGCAGCGGCTTTTATCTTGCCATGCACGACCTAGAGATTCGCGGGGCCGGTGAGGTGCTTGGCGACAACCAGTCGGGCAACATGACCGAGGTGGGCTTTCAGCTCTACACCGATATGCTGCAAGAGGCCGTGAGTGCCTTGAAAGCCGGACGTGAGCCCGATCTTGAGTCGCCCCTGGCGGTCACCACCGAGATTCAGTTGCACCTGCCCGCGCTGCTGCCGGTGGACTACTGCCCCGATATTCGCGAGCGTTTATCGCTCTATAAACGGCTGGCCAATGCCACCGAGCAGGACATGGTCACCGAGATTCAAGAAGAGCTGATCGATCGATTTGGAAAACTGCCCGATGCTGCCCGAGGCCTAATCGAGACCCATCGCCTGCGCCTAAAGTGCCAGCAATGGGATATCCGCAAGATCGATGCGGCACCGCAGGCGGTGGTGGTGACCTTTGGGCCGAAGGCCCCCGTCGACCCCGTGCGCGTCATGCAGATTATTCAAAAAGATGGTCGGTATAAGCTCATTGGTAACGACCGCGTGCGTGCTAACCTCAATTCAGAAACGCTCACCGAGCGGCTATCGGTGCTTACACAGGTACTCGGACAGCTCCTCACCATCTCTTAAACACCATGGCCAAAAAAATTCTTGTCGTTACCCCGGGTTGTGATCCCCAGGGGCACATTCTGCCCATCACCGAGGCGCAAAAGGCACAACTGGAAGACGAGACCATGCTCACGGCCTCGGGAGTCTCCGACACACATGGGCTGGGCAATCACGATGGTCCAGGGTACGGCGTTTCGACGAGCAGGATGGGAGGCGGTGAAGCCCGCGGATCGGCGGGCAGTACGGGGGACGAACCCTTGGGCTATGCCGCGCTCACATTTGAGGCGCTCTCGCCCTGCTGTACCGGGCCGGTGGTTCAGGCCATGCCCGCCCTGGCCGAAGCCCTGCACCTCGACTGGGCCTTTATCAACGAAGGCCAAAAACTGCCTGACTTTAAGGTGCTCGCCATGGACATGGACTCCACGGTGATCAACATCGAATGCATTGATGAGATTGCCGACTTCTGCGGCAAGAAGGCCGAAGTGGCAGCAATTACCGAGGCCGCGATGCGTGGCGAGATTGCTGACTATGGCGATAGCCTGCGGCGCCGTGTTGCCTTGCTTAAGGGCCTGCCTGAATCGGTACTACAGAAAGTGATTGATGAACGTCTGCAGATCAACCCCGGGGCCCGCGAGCTTGTGGCCGCCGCGAAGGCCGCCGGTCTGCACACCCTCTTGGTCTCCGGTGGGTTTACCCAGTTCACGCGCCATGTCGCTCAGACGCTGGGATTCGATCAGGTGAAATGCAATGAACTAGAGATCCGCGACGGAGTTCTCACCGGAGACCTGGTGGGCGAACTGGTAGACGGCGCCGTGAAAAAAGCCACCTTTGAGGCCGCCTGTGCCGCGCGGGGCGCCGCACCTACCCAAGGCATAGCGATTGGCGATGGGGCCAATGACCTGCCCATGATGTCGGTAGCAGGAATGAGCGTGGCCTACCGGGCCAAGCCCTCCGTGGCCCAGAAGGCAAACCGCCAGATTCGGTTTGGGCGGCTTGATAGTGTTCTTGTGGGAATCGGGTAGGTTGGCATTATCAGATCAAGGCTTCCAGCCCCTTGCGTTCCAGCAGGTTCAGAAGCTTCTGAGAAGGGCCGCTGAAGGTCACCATACGCGCCGTGCCGCAAACGCTACGCTGCAGGCCGCGCGAGTAGCGCCTCCCAGCGAGCCATCGCAGCCGCAATCTCACCTTCAAGACCCTTGGCCTGTGCCTCAATCTCAGGTACCGTCAGCGGCGCATTCTTATAAAGATTCGGGTCAGCAAGCTGGGCATGCAGCGCCTTGAGCTGCTCTTCGAGAAGCTCAATTTTCTCTGGCAACCCCTCGAGTTCTTTTTTCTCTTTGCTGTTGAGCTTCAGCGCTTTAGCTGGAATGCTAGCTGGTGTAATAGCTTGTACATTTGCCGGCGCCCCGACCGTGCTGGATCGCGCGGACGACTGCGCTGGCGCCAACGAGGCCATCCGCCGCGCGCGCTGCGCGACATAGTCTTCATATCCGCCCTCATACTCCAGCCACTGGCCCTGGCCCTCGTAGGCCACCATGCTGGTCACCACGCCATCCAGAAAGGCACGGTCGTGGCTGACCAGCAGCACAGTGCCATTAAAGTCTTGCAGCAGGCCCTCAAGCAACTCGAGGGTTTCAATATCGAGATCGTTGGTGGGCTCGTCTAAGACCAGCACATTGGCAGGCCGCGCAAAAAGCCGTGCCAAGAGCAGGCGATTGCGCTCACCACCCGACAAGCTCGACACGGGCGAGCCCGACCGCTCGGGCGCAAACAAAAAGTCCTGCAGATAGCTCTTGACGTGCTTGCGGGTCGGGCCAATTTCGATCCATTCGCTGCCCGGGCTAATCGTGTCCTCGAGGCTCGCATCGAGCCTAAGGCCCTCGCGCATCTGATCAAAATAGGCCACCGAGAGCCGACTACCTTGCACGATCGTGCCCGACTGCGCCGCCAAGGTTCCCAGAATCAGCCGCAGCAGGGTGGTCTTGCCCGCACCGTTGGGGCCAAGTAACCCCAGCTTGTCGCCGCGCAAAACGGTAAGGGTTAGGTCTTTCACCACCAAGGGCTTGCCGGCATAGCCATACGACACCCTCTGCAGATCGGCCACCACCTTGCCGCTGCGCTCGCCCCGCGAGACCTCAAGCCGCACCTGGCCCACCTGCTCTCGCCGTGCCGCCCGTTGGCCTCGCAGAATCTCCAGCCGCTCTAGCCGCGCCATACTCTTGGTGCGACGGGCCTCAACCCCCTGACGCGACCAGGCTTCTTCTTGGGCCAGCAGCTTGTAGGCGCGGGCATTGGCCAGGGCTTCGGCCGCCAGCTGATCTTCTTTGGCCCGCTGATAGGCCGTAAAGTTACCGGGAAATAAACGCAATACGCCGCGGTCAAGTTCCAAAATATCGGTGCAGACACGATCAAGAAAAGCGCGGTCGTGGGTCACGAAGACCAGCGCACCGTTAAACCCGAGCAGCACCGTCTCAAGCCATTCGATGGCCTCAAGGTCCAGGTGGTTGGTAGGTTCATCGAGCAGCAGTACGCCCGGCGCCTCCGCCAATACCCGGGCAATAGCCACACGTTTTTTCTGGCCCCCTGAGAGCGTTGCCACAGGCAGGTCACCCGCAATTCCCAGTAACGACACCTGCGCCTCCACGCGCCGCTCCCAGTCCCAGGCCTGTAGCGCATCGCACTGGGACTGCAAGGCATCAAGGGCATGGTGGTCGTCCTCGGTCTGCATGGACAGACTTAAAGACTCATAGGCAGAACGCGCTTCACGCGCCTGAGTTAGGCCCTCGGCCACCGCATCAAAGACCGAAGACTCGTGGGCAAAGACTGGCTCCTGGGGAAGGTAGGTCACGCGCAGCCCCTGCTGCAGCTGCAGGCTGCCATAATCCAGGTTTTCAGTGCCTGCCAGAATCTTTAACAGAGACGACTTGCCCGTGCCATTGCGGCCAATCAGGCCGACACGCTGCCCGTCTTCCAAAGAAAAAGCCGCCTTCGCGAGAAGGGGCACATGGCCGAAGGCAAGGTCTGCATCCGAGAGAACGATGACTGCCATAGTGGCGGGAGTATCACATGTTCGTGCAGACTACTGGCTCCATGCATACCGTCGTCGCATTCAACGTATTCATTCGCCGCTGTCTCTCTGGCCTGGTCGTTGCCGGCCTGAGCCTCGGGGCAGGCTGTGCGGCACAGACCGATGGCTCTGCTGTCCCGAATCCGGTCCGGGCCGCGCAACCGTCGACTGGGCAGAAACAGGCCGCACCAGCGCTGCCGCCCACGGAACAACTTCTCGGGCGCCCTTTTCGGGTATGGAAGGAGTCCAGCCCGACGCTTATTGTCTTGGGCATTCACGGGTTTAATGACTACAGCAAGGCATTCGCACCCCTGGCCGAGGCCCTTCAAGGCACGGGGGCCAGAGTCTATGCCTATGACCAACGGGGATTTGGTGAAAATGCCGACGCGGGCCAGTGGCCGGGCGATCAGGCATTAATTGCTGATATCCGCCAGGCCGCAGCCCATCTGCGCCGCAGCTATCCAGCGACTCCACTGGTGGTGGTGGGCGAGAGCATGGGGGGTGCGCTCGTGCTGCGCGCCTCCTCTGAGCCCGAAGGCCTCGAGTCCGATGCAATTGTGCTCTTAGCACCTGCTGTATGGGGCATGCAGATCATGCCCTGGTATCAGCGCTGGGGCCTTGCCTTCATGAATACCGTGATGCCCAACATGACGTTTACAGGCAATGGCATTCAGCACCTTGGTATTCGACCCACCAACGACCCAGAGGTGTCACGCGACCTTTCACGCGACCCCTTGTTTATCAAAGAAACACGGGTGGCCAGTCTTTATGGCATCAGTCTGCTCATGGATAAGGCACTGGCCCATCCGATTCGGTTTCCAGTACCTACCCTCGTCATGTATGGCCTCAACGACCGCATCATTCCACCAGCCCCCACCTGCGCCTGGCTGTCGCGGCTATCGATGCAGTCTGAAAAGATTCCAAGCCATATGGAATTTATTATTTATCCCGAGGGCTGGCATATGCTCACCCGCCAGATACGGGCCGAGGACGTAAAAAGAGATCTGCGCCTCTGGCTGCAGACATTTGCCAATCCTCAGGCCAAGGCGATTAAGCAGAACGGTGTGTCGGCGGCTGGCCCGTCAGCCAGGTCACCCAGCATAGGCCTAGTCGCTGCGCGAAAGGCGGTCTGCGAGAAGGCTGGCCTTGTCATACCCTAGCCCCGCGGTCTTCCCGGTCCGTTGTCTCGAGATCCCTTACCGTCAGTTTAGCCCTGATCAAATTGCCTGGTGTTAGGGCAGAAGGAGTTCTCAGCATTACCTTGCGCGCCAAGCCAAGCCGCACCCAGCACTCCGGCTGAGTCACCCAAGTGATTCACCACGATGGGCGTGTCGAACTCTCCGCCGAAAATCTGGCTTCTCACCTGCGGGGGCCCTTTTTGGCAGAGCCCGGGGTGGGCAGAAAGTCCGCCGCCCAGCACCACAATATCGGGATCCAGAATCGAGCAGACTCGCCGCAAGCCCTCGCCAAAGGCCCAGAAAAAACGTTTCTGCAGATCTATTGCGTGTTGAACTGCTGAGGCAGCCACAGGATCATTCTGGGCAGGCGTAACCTCAAGAATTTGCTGGGCAGACCATTGCAGTCCAGTGGCATCGTAAAACGCTTTCTGCAGGCCACTGCCCGACAAGAACGTCTCCAGACATCCACGTTGTCCGCACCAGCAGAGAGGCCCTAAAGGGTCAATACCCACATGACCCCACTCCCCGGCAAGCCGATTTCTGCCCGCATGAATCCGACCATTAATCACCAGACCCGCTCCACAGCCGGTTCCCATAATGACGCCAAAGACAACGGAAAAGCCTCGACCCGCCCCTTGCTGGGCTTCAGCCAGTGCAAAGCAGTTGGCATCATTCTCAATAACTACTGGCCCGTCTAGAACCCGTTCAGCCCAAGTCTGAAAAGGCAAGCCATTGAGGCAGTTGGTATTCGAATTACGCAGCCGACCTGAAGCCGGGGATACCGAGCCTGGGGTGCCAAGACCCATGGTAATTGAGCGTCTAACGCCTTTGGCAGCAACTTCGTCAGACTCTTGCAGAACCATCTGCTTTAGCTGTCTCAGGGTGTCACCAATAGCCTGAACCTGTTTGTCGGGGTCGGGATGATGGGGAGTTGGCAGCCGACGCCTCGAGAGCTGCTGACCCGTCTGGCTCAGGGCCACCGCCTCAATCTTGGTACCGCCAAGATCAAAGCCTAGGTGGGTGATTGCAGAAGGGAAAGCTGCAGATCCCATCGGTCTAGAAGAGCCCAGTGAAAAACCCCACAATCGTAGGCCACAACTGGTAAATGGCTACTACAACTGCAATTAACAAAACCAAGCCTAAGGTCAGCATGGCAAGCAGTGTCTGGATGTAATCCTTCAATAGCGCTGCAATGAGCAGTTTGGTGTCCCCAAAGCCTCTCAGAAGGCCGTGCACAAGCAGAGACCATGGGAAGAATGCCATCACCATGGCCGCCAGTATGCCAAACCGCCAGAAGCTCAACTCCGAGTAAGGGTTGGTCGTTGGGTTAATCTCTGGGTTGGTCGTTGGTTCAGTCATCTGCTAGTCACCAAACCTCTCTCGCATTGCCTTACCAAGTCCGTCGACACCCTTTGCAATCAGTGTCCTTGCCACAACACCACGGACAAACTTTTCCTCGTCCATCACCGTCAGGCAAACATGCACATGCACCACCTCGTAGTTCCAGGTTGGCACCTGCCTGAGTGTCTCGAGCGCGCTCCTATCTTATGACTCTTTTCGCTAGGAAAACGAGCGAAGACCTCCCATCCCCATGGCGCTCATAAAGACTCAGACCATTCCCCTCGAAAACCCCATACATGGCTCTTTTTCTTTCAGTCGGCGTATTTATCTCGAAGGTAAAGTCGTTTCCTTTAATAGACCCCGCTTCGATACTGCCAGTTTTGCCAGACAGTGGAGTAAACGAACCACGAAAATACTGTTTGCTCTGACGTATAACCAAGCGGGCTGTTGATGTTGAAGGGTTAATCGCGTCCTGCACTTCCCAAGTTCCATCTAGTGACGCCGGGACAATCCACAGAAAACCGGCCTCTCCAGTAGATGATCGGAATTCGCTATCGGGCTGCCATGTCCCCATTCGAAAGGTATTAGACACAATCCTGGTTCCAGGCTTCATAGCCAGCAGCGTAGGCTTGAGCTTCAAGTTGAGATTCTCACCAAGGTACAGCGTAACCACGGTCGCGCGAGAAAAATCCTCGATAAAAATATCACCTTGCCTGAAAGACGCAAGGTCTGATACCTCGGCGCGCTGGGCATTTCTCACTGACAACTCAACCAGATCTTTGTTGTATTCAATACCATACGAACGAACCCCACGGGTTTTTGCCGCTTCTATGGGGATGATTCCGTCTCCAGAGCCCAGGTCGTACAGAACGTCATTTTTGGTGACCTTGGCCTGGTCAAGCATGAGATGCACGAGCTCTGTCTTTGAGGGCACCCACATTACGTCTTTGCCATGCGCGCCCACCCTTATCTGATACTGGTCATCACCATACCGAAAGCTCGCACACCCGGAGAGCAGGGTGAGACCTAGAAAACATAAAGGCAGCACAACGCGTAGGGTGGAATAGTGCATATGTAAAAACCTCGATAGTGAAAACTAAGCGGAAAGCGAGAACTGTCTTCCGATTGCGGAATTAAGTGACATTAAACTGTCACCATAATAAGACCGAAATAAGTGATTCTACCGTTCAGGATCAGTCCCCTGGGGCTAAACCGCTCAGTCGAAGAATTCGCTTAGCAACGATTTAGGCTTCTTATGGAAACCGCACCTCGAATCAGGGTATGACCTTGACTCGCCACACTGAGCAGGCCTAATAACGGGAGGAGCCTTCGTCCCTTCCCTTCAACCTGCTTGCTGGCATTTCACTTTATTAGTAGAGTGCAATGCGATTCACTGCGCCATGAGCCCCATGGAGAACCAGATAAAAAATCATTGTGCCAATACCCTAGCATCAACGCTCGACCATCTTGTTGTGGCTGCCACAACGCTGGATGCCGGGGTGAAATGGTGCAAAGAAACTTTGGGCGTGACGCCGCTACCCGGAGGCAGTCATCCTCTTTTTGGCACCCACAACCGTCTCCTGCCGCTCGTATCGCCCAGCCATCCTCTGGTTTACCTAGAGATCATCGCGATCGACCAGACTATTCCAGCAGACAAAGCCCTACGACTGCCCAGATGGTTCGACCTTGATGACCCCACAATCCAAGCCCAGTTGCAGGCAGAAGGACCACAGCTTCTGCATTGGGTTGCACGTGTGCCTGATCTAAGCGCGGCCCTTCATGCCTGGGCTAAGCTCGGAATTAATCGAGGGCCCATGATCGAGGCGTCACGCCCAACACCCAACGGCCTCTTGCGCTGGAAGATCTCAGTTCGTGAGGACGGGCAGAGGTTGTTTAACGGCATTTTGCCCACGCTCATTGAATGGGGCACGGATCACCCACGCAAAAGCCTTATCGGGCCGACATTCTCTCTGAAATCGCTTACTCTCGCCCACCCACAACACGACCTTCTTCAACGGGCTTTCAGCGCTATAAACCTTCAACACATTAACTTGACAAGCGGTCCGCCGGAGATACTTACGGAATTAGTCGCGCCCGACGGTAGCCTCAAAACCCTGCGCTATCTCGCCCCATAGTGCGAGAAACCTGTTGAACCCCGCAAGGATTGGTGACAGAGGCATTGGAGTCAGGACCCAAATCACCGCGCAAGACGCGATCACCTAAACAGGAGAAATCCCATAGATCAGCCACATGTAAACCTCTTGCTGGGCCTCGCGCCTCGCATACCTGCTAATTTCCACGCCATCGCCAACCATGTGGAGTGAGAAGAACGTCTGCAACGAACAAGGGCCCGACCCAGAGGTACTGAAGATCTTCAAAAAAAGAGGGCTTTCGGCCTTCTATCTTGTGTCCAACGAACTGGGCGATCCACCCGCTCACAAAAAGAGAGAGGCAGACCAACAACCGAAAGTCTCCCATCAGAACAATGAGCAGCGTAAGCAAGAAA